>WRFT01000143.1 GCA_009776385.1 Clostridia bacterium | reverse complement strand
TAAAACCATCCTGCGCCGCACGCAGCAAGGAGTCGTTCCGGAGGAACGCAAGCTGATTCGTGTAAGGGATATGGAGGTTAATATCGTGAACCGAACCGTCACATTAGACGGGAAGGACGTGAAGTTGACCGCCAAGGAGTTCGACCTGTTATTACTATTCATCAGCAACCGCGGTAAGGTTTTCTCCCGCGAGGCGATGCTGGAAACCGTTTGGAAATATGATTACGCCGGCGACGCGCGCACGGTAGATGTGCATATACGCCGTTTACGCGAGAAAATAGAACGCAACACCGCCTCACCTGAGTTTATCATCACTAAATGGGGTGTTGGCTATTATTTCACGGATAAAGACTAATAATCCCCTGACGGGCTTACGATGGAAGATTCTCTTCGCTTTTCTTGTCATTGTTGGAGCCTCGTTCCTGATTATCGCCGCAAATTTACTCAACTTGGTTGGGTATCATCTGTTTGAGCAGCGAATCGGCACCGATTATTTGAATGTGGAGAAATTATCCGTTCAAGCGGCTCCTTTGTTTTCGGATCGTGAGTCTCAAGAACTGCAAAACGTGCTTCAACAGGCGGGCGGCCAACTGGGAGGCCGTTTTATTATTGTAGATACGGATTATAAAGTACAATTTGACAGCTTTAACCAAATAATAGGACGCCGCTTGGTTTTACCGGAGATATCCGGCATATTAGACGGAGGAAAATCGGTAGACTTTGGCGTACACAAGCTGCATGATCCGGAAGCCGCGGAACAGGACCGCGGCCTTTTTTCATCGCTACGATCCAATGATGACGGGGTGGCATGGGTCGCTTACGCAACGGCTGCCCTAACAGGCTTGGATGGTATAGAGGGCGTGCTGCTTTTCCTGTCCCCCATGCAGGAGATGATGGTAGACCTTGTTAACCTACAAGACAGGATGCTGATTTATTTTATCGCAGCCGCATCCGCCGCGCTTATCGTGGCGATGGTCTTCTCACGCGTGATCACAAAACCCATCATCAGTTTGACCCGCGTCATCCAGCGTATGGGTAAAGGGGATCTCTCCGCCCGCGCACAAATAAAGGGGTCCGGTGAGTTTAAACGCCTGGCGATTACCTTTAACAGCATGTCCGAACGGTTGGAAGCCTTGGACACCAGCCGAAATCAGTTTGTCGCAAACGCGAGCCATGAACTGAAAACACCGTTGGCAACCATGAAAATTATGCTGGAGAGCATGATTTATCAGCCCGACATGGAAGAAGCGCTGCGTAACGAATTTATGACAGATATGAATAACGAAATCGACCGGTTAAACATCATTATCACAGACCTGCTGTCCCTTGTGCAAATGGATACAAACAGAACGAACTTAAACCGGTCGGATATGGATTTAGCCGATGTCATCCGCGCCGTCACGCGCAAGTTGACACCGATAGCACGCTCTAAACACCAAATTATCCTTGTTAACACGCCGGAGCCATGCCCGATGTACGCCGATAGTTCCAAATTAACGCAAGTCATTTATAACTTGGTGGATAACGCGATTAAGTATACACAGCCAGCCGGCCAAATTACCGTTACACTCTCGAAAACCGGCCGTGACGCGCTGCTGACCGTAAAAGATAACGGACCGGGTATTCCCTTAAAGGATCAGTCACAGGTGTTTGACAGGTTTTACCGCGTGGACAGGGCGCGTTCGCGCGAAACGGGCGGTACTGGGTTGGGTTTATCCATCGCGGCACAGATTATTCAAATGCATGGAGGCAGTATCTACTTTGAAAGCGATCCGGATGAGGGAACCGCTTTTCATGTAGAATTGCCGATCCATCGCGGATAGGCGGAACAGATGAAGAAACACGTGCAAATTTTATTGGCATTAACGCTTTTGACGGTGTTGACGGCTTGTGAGATGGCGCTGTATGACCCCGTATCCGCGGCTCAAACCTCCCCCCTGCCGGGTTTTGAGGAGGAAGGACTTAGCCCATTCGCGCGCGGAGACACGGGCGACGTGGTAAACGCCACGCTGTATTTTCGTTTCATGCAGACGGAGGCGTTGGCTCAAGAAAGCCGTAAGCTAACCGTTCCTATGGATGTTTCATTGGAGAAAACATTGGTCAGCGCCCTCTTACAAGGGCCCGGCGCCTCCTCGCCGGAACTGCGCAAACTGTTTTCCGGGCAGGTGGAGGTTTTATCCGTATTGCGGCAAGAATCAACCTTAATTGTCACCCTGTCAGAACCTGTTTTATATGAACCGATGGAAAACCGTTTTTTACAAATGCAGTCTCTGGCGGTGACGCTTATCGAAAACTGCGGATATGAAGCCATTCAAATCTTGGTCGATCAACAGAATGTTCCCACAACGAGTTTAAAGCTTTCAAACTCATTCTTCGATCCGAATCAAGACGGGCCGGCGCCGCCGTTAACACGTCAAGACGCTTACATCCTTAGCCCCTATAAAACAGCGCAAGTTATCATGGACGCTTGGCGTGACAGAGACTATGAAACACTCTACCAATTCATCGCCGTAAAAGATGTACGTACCTCTGAAAGCAGGCCGACTTTACAAGCCGCCATCAATGAAATGGACGGCGGATATTCCTTGATGGATTTTAATCCGGGAAACGCCAGTGTGTCTCCGGACGGTTCGATTGCCACGATGAGCGTGGAACTGACACTCTTAGGATTATCACAGGACATGCGTATCCTTAATAATTACCCCATCCGATTGCTGCGGGAAAACGGTATCTGGAAAATTCAATACCAAGACCTCATCGGCATTATTAATCGCTAGCAGGGAGGAAGGTTTATGAAAAAAGCGTTGCTCCTCCTGATAATCGCCATATTGTTTTTAAACAGCTGCCAAAGTGCGATTCCCATCGTCGATGATGCATTAGAGATTCAAGAAGCCATCATCTTGCCCGAACCCATACAGCCTTATGAGGCGCCAAAGGGCGACGCACAAATGGAGTACAGCGGCGTCGCCGCGTTATACCTGCCCAGACGAGATGGAACGCGGCTCGTGGTTAAATACAGCCAAGTACTCTTTTCCGCTTCACGGCATGAAGCGGAAACGGCTGTCAGGGCGCTTCTGACCTATCCGGAAACCGACGACTGCTTGCCGGCGGGTAAGGGTGTGACAATTCAACTGACGGGCAACACGCCGGTGGAAATCAGCCATGATGTATGCAGCGTGAACTTGACGCCGTCCTGCCTGGCGCTGGATATGGAGGATTTTATTACATTATGTCAGGCTATTACAAACACCGTCACGGAGTTTTTAGATGTAAAATACGTGAATATTTTAGTGTCCGGGCGGCAAATCGGCTTGGATACGGCATCGATGCTGCCATTAGGCACGCTCCAACGCCGTGTCGGCGAGGATTTGGGAGCGGCTTACAGCCGCGTGGATATACAGCGCGTCAAATATAATGAAGAACATGAGCAGAAACGTTTCACCTCAGCCGCGACCTTGTATTTCCCGGCTGCCGATGGAAACGGCATTCTGCCGGAAGCGCGTATGATAACCTTCCCGGGGCAAATGCCGGCACAGCTTGCGCAAACGCTCCTGAATGAGTTGTCACAAGGCGCACAACTGCTGTCATCCATTCCGGCGCTGCCGAATTTAAACGCTTTTTTAACATCGCCCCCCGCGGTAACGCAGACGAGTACAGGCACCCGGCATATTACACTCTCATTCGATTCATCCCTAAATGAAGCGCTGGCTGAGAGCCAACTGACGCGGTCTTCCCTCATGGCATCACTCACCTATACGCTGACAACATTTATACCGGAGACATCCGGTGTTATTGTGTTTATCGGAGATGAACCCGTGTTATCCGTGACACCCGCCAGTATCTATGCGGCTAACGAACCCATTTATTTTAGAGACGGCGTACAACAACGCGGTGATTACTCACGGCTGCTGCTTGGGCTGGCAAAGCTTTATTTCGCTTCGGAAGACGGCCAAAAATTGATAGCGGTTTATCGGCCCGTTCCGTATTTTGAAGTGCGTAACCCACGGTATCTTCTAGAGCAACTGGCACAAGGGCCAAAGCCTTATGACGATTATGCCAATGTTCGACCCGTCATGCCGGAAGGGCTGCGGGATCCCGACTTTTTAGGGTTTGCCGTAGAGGATGATACGCTGTTAATCAACTTATCGCTGGCTTTTCAAGCGGCATGCAGCCAATACGATGAAACAAGAGAACGCCTGTTAATCTATGCGATGGTCAACACGCTCTGCGAGACACTTTCATTAAAGCGCGTTCGGTTCTACATCGCAGATAATCAACCGGAATACCTATCCGGGCATCTTTATCTGCCGGGTTATTTTATTATAAACACCGGCATCATCCGCACCCGGTAGCCGTACCGGCATCGTTACAACACGGCTTTACAGGTCGCAACGCGGTCGCAAAACATTTTATCATGCTCTGCAAAAAGCAGTGTCGGTTTAAAAGCCAGGATAAGATCCTCAATTTGCGCGCGCGATAAAACGTCGATGTAGTTTAGAGGTTCATCCCATAGATAGGCATGCGCTTGCTCACATAAGCTTCTAGCAAGAAGCACCTTTTTTTTCTGACCCGCGCTATAATCGCCCATATCTTTTTCAAACTGTGTTCTGGAAAAATCCAGTTTACGCAAGATAGTCTTTATAAGTGTGCCATCCACGCGGCAAGACTCGATGTAACCATCCAAACTACCGGTGAGGAAAGAGGCGTCTTGCGGCACATAAGACAGAATGAGGCCGCTTGCCAGCCACAACATACCGGTATAGGGAATAGACTCACCCCGTATGAGTTTAAGCAGACTGCTCTTACCGGAACCGTTTCCGCCTGTTAAAGCCATCCTCTCGCCTCGTGTGAGTGTGAAGGTCGTCTCCGGCGCTATGGTTCTGTTTTCATAACATATCGATACATCCTGCAAGGATAAAAGCCGTTCCGAGTGATGCGAAAGCGGTTTGATTTTTAAGTTGTCGGCTCTTTCAATGTTCTTGAGCAGCCCGGTTTTTTCTTCAATCCCCGCCTGCCGCCTCGCCATAATGGCTTTAGAACGCGCCATCATCTTCCGTGACTTTTCGCCTTCGTAAGCTCTTCTGTTCATGCTTTTCTCCGTTT
>WRFT01000142.1 GCA_009776385.1 Clostridia bacterium | reverse complement strand
TTCAGGATGCAATCGACGAAACGGGAGTATGTGTCAATATCCATACCCTTGACGCGGTCGTTGATGCCCCAAATTTCGGAACGGTACGCGACGATGGACGTGGGAACCACTTCGTTCATCAGCTTGGCCCATTCGCTGTAGATGGCCTTACGCTCTTCCTGAACGAAAGTGCTCTTGCCGTCTTTAATGAGTTGCTGCGCGCGCTCGTTATAGTAACCGGAGGCGTTGAAGCCGCCCTCTACGAACGCGTCATAATCAAACAGCGCGCCGCTGGGATCCGGCTCCGGATCCAGGGAGAAGCCCATCGTATAAATATCGAAATCTTTTTCGAAGGGCTTGGCGTCCATCGCGCGGACGGACACCGTGTTAAAGTCCATTTTTTCGATGATCAGATCTACGCCGACCTGCTTCCAGGTGTCAAACGCCATGCTGGACAGCGTCGCCGGCCACGGCGAATCCTCGTAAACGAGCCATGTGAGCGACAGCTTCAGGCCGTCCGCGTTGTAGCGGAAACCGTCATCGCCCAAAAACCAGCCCGCTTCGTCCAACAGCTCGGCAGACTTTGCCAGATCAAACTCGTACGCGTTCAGCTCGCTCTCATCCGGGAAAGCCCAAGAGGAGGGGGACAGCGGCGCCAGGCCGACGCGGGCGATGTCCGTGGAGCCGTATTGAGCGATGATAAAGTTCGCGCGGTCCAGCGCGTAGAGCAGCGCCTGGCGTACACGCACGTCGCCCAGTTTCGGGCCGGGTACGAGCAGGGAGGGATCCGGTGCGCCGAACGCGGCTTCTTCCGCATGCACGGTAAGCATGGAAATCGGAGCCGCCGCGGCGATCATGACAGCCAGTATCATGGCGCCTAGAATCTTCCATGGTTTCTTCATAGGTGTAAAACTTCCTTTCTTGAATTTTACATATTCCCTTAATGAATATGTTTTCAAGCGCGATTATATCAATTTAACGCCTTCCAGTCAAATCTAAATGGCATAGCTTTTGACGCGGCGTCATGTTTTATCACCCGTATGATGTGAAACGCAATATAAGAACAATTTAGATGAAAAGAAAGATAAAAGCCAAAGCGATGAAGGCTGTCCCGGATATAAAAAGATGCGTGCGGCGCGGCTTTACCTTGTCCAGTCTGTGTTGTCGATACGCGTAGAAGGAGCGGGGTTTCTCAGCTCGCCGCTCCTCTTTTAATAAAACCCAATAAACGGACAGCGCGCCGAAACGAATCATGTCAAAAAGCCCGCCGTCCGATATCAGCATCAGCGTACCGGCGCAAACCAATAAAATGCCGGATACAAAACAGGCGTCGCTTAAAATGGTTAAGCGCTCCTGCGCGTCCGCTGCGCTGAAAAAACCGCGCAGCAACAAAACGCCGGCGGCTATCAGGACGCCTGTCACATAGGGCGCGGCGCGGCGCGCCCCCTTTTTGTTTTTCAAAGCCCGCGTTCCGCCCGGCAGGCGTCCAATTCCGCTTGGTTGCAGTACAGGAAATGACCGGGAACGATTTCGTGCGCGGAAGGTTTATCCACGGAATAATTGTGCGCGAGCGCCGGCTGGTATTCAATGCGGCGGCGTTGTTTTTCATACAGCGGATCCGGATAGGGAATAGCGGACAATAAGGACTGCGTGTACGGGTGGTACGGGTGGCTGAACAGTTCATCCGCGGCGGCCATTTCCACAATTTTGCCTCCGTACATCACCGCGATGCGTTCCGAAAAATACTTCACCACCGCCAGATTGTGGGCAATGAAAATCATGGTCAGCCCCATTTTCTCGCGCAGTTCGTTTAGCAAATTAATAATCTGCGCTTGAACGGACACGTCCAGCGCCGATATCGGTTCATCCGCGATAATCAGGTTGGGGTTCAAAACAATGGCGCGCGCGATGCCGATGCGCTGCCGCTGCCCGCCGGAAAATTCATGCGGATATCGGTCCGCGTGCTCCCTGACGAGCCCGACCAGTTCCAGCGTTTCAAATACCTTTTCTTCAATGACCGCCTTGTCGCGGATGCCGCGAATGATAAGGCCTTCGGCGATGATTTCGCGTACCGTCATGCGCGGGTCAATAGAGGCGATGGGGTCTTGAAAAATCATCTGTATGCCGGACATGATATCGCCCCGTGCAACGTCCGCCTTTTTTTGGTTAGCCTTTTGGGTGTTCTGACGCTGATACAGTTCGGCGCATTTGGCCTTCTCCGCATAGGATTCATAGGCCTGCACACGCGCCTCGTCTATCTGCTCCCTTAAGGCGCGTTTGTCTTGCCGGATGTTTTGGCGCAGCTGCTTATAAAGCGCGGCCTTCTCCGCGCGGCTGCCCGCCGCTTTTTCGCGTGCTTCCGACCGAAACGCCTTCACGCGGGCGGCATGTTCCACACGCAGGTTTCGTATCAAAACGGAAAGGCCGCCGCGGGTAGAGGAGATGCGCATGCCATGATAAAAAATATCGCCTTGCGTTGGCTCGTACAAGTTGATGATAACGCGCCCGGTGGTGGTTTTACCGCAGCCGGACTCGCCTACCAGGCCGAATACCTCGCCTTTCTTCACATGAAAGCTGATACCGTCCACAGCCTTTGTAAAAAAGTCGCCGCTCCTGAAGTACTGCTTTAAGTTAATGACTTCCAACAATACCTCGGGGTCTCTGGGAGGCAGGTTTCCCGCCTTCTTTTTCATCAGCCGCGCGATGGCAAGGTAATGCAGCGCAACGGAAGCCGCCAGGCACAGTAAGCCCGCCAGCGCCGTGAGGGGGTAACGGGCGATAAGGCCGAACAGCGCGCCTGAAAAAGCGATGGCGCTGTTAGCGGCGGCGTCGGAGAGTATCGTTTTAACATAACCGCTTAGAAAAACGGAGAATGAGGCGTTTTTATCCGCGTTAACCAGGTTTTGCGCCGCCCGGTACACGGTGGCGTAGGATCCGTCAAACACATCCTCCGCGCCGAGTAAATCCGCCATGACGGGCATGAAATACTCAAAATCGGGCAGCCCCGCGGGGTATCGGGTTTCCATTTCCCGATAAAGGGTACGGAAAAACGCGTCCGTATCGGGTGCGGCATATGCGGCTTCTTGCGCAAAGGGGATGAAAAGCGAATAGACGCTTCCGCTAAACTCCGCAAATTCCTCGAGATGCAGGGTGTCAAGCGCTTCCAGATACGCGTCATAGGTAAAAACGGTATCCAAGTAGGACGCCGCCGAAGATAAGGCGTTCCCGGCGTCCGCGTATAGGCGAATCATGGCGGTAAAGGCTCTCATGAATTCTAAATATGTTCCCGCCTCGCCGCCATGTTCCGCATGCAGCCTGTCATAAGCCGCCCGGTACGCGTCCGCGCCGGATACAGCCGCCGTGTTAAAGATGGCCTTGCCGGGCCGGGCGGCGGGCGCTCCGATGGCGTCCAGCGTCTCCGTCAGGCTTTGAAGCTCGGCGATATCGTCTATATGCTCATGCAGCGCGTAGGCGTCAAGAAAATCGCGGTAGGAAAAAACTTCCCTAAAAAAGAGCAAAGCGTCCGCACTGTCCGCCGCGCGCCTCTTTTGATCGTAAGCGTCCGCATGGTCCAAATAGCTGCGGAAGCAACCGGAAATGGCAGCCGTTCTCTGTACGGATGGCAACTCGCGGTTTAAAACGGCACCGCTCAGCGCACGGAAATACGCGCCGTGAAAACGGACTCCGGCGGCTAGGCCCGCGCCGATACCGGCGGACTTGGGCCCCGCGGAAAATTCTATCCACGCCTGGCCGCTGACCGCCGCCGCGTAGATGACGGAAATGAGCGACACGGCCAAGAGTATGATACCCGCCGCGCGCATGATGGAAACGGCGCGTTTAGCTGTTCTCAAGGCCGTTCTCCTCCTTTGCGCTTAAATGGCTTGAATGCGCGCCGGCAGCCTGTTGCATGCGTTCAATTCTTTCGCGAACAATCGGCGGCGGGGATACCTTCGGCGCGTCCGGATGCAGCAGCCATGTCGCCGCCATGTGTGTGTCGGATACGCGGAAGAAAGGCGGCGCTTCTTCAAAATCGATGGCGAGCGCGTAGTGGTTGCGCGGTGCGAACGCGTCCCCGGACGGGGGGTAAATCATGTCCGGCGGCGTGCCCGGAATGGCTTCCAGTTTTTCACGCGTTTCCAAATCCGGCATGGAGGACAAAAGCGCCCAGGTATACGGATGACGCGGGTCGTAGAATATATCTTCCGCCGTGCCGTACTCCACAATCCTGCCGGCGTACATCACGGCTATTTTATCGGCCATGTTCGCCACCACGCCCAAGTCGTGGGTGATGAAGATGACCGATAGCCTGCGGTTTACCTTCAGGTTGTTAATTAGTTCTAAAATCTGAGCCTGTATCGTCACATCCAGCGCCGTGGTCGGTTCGTCGCATATTAAAATATCCGGATTGGCGGACAGCGCGATGGCAATCACGATGCGCTGACGCATGCCGCCTGACAGTTCGAAGGGGTACTGCTTAAAGCGCCGGTGCGGTTCGGGTATGCCTACCTCATCCATCATGGACAGGGCGCGGTGCTTGGCCAGCCCCTTTGACATTCTAAAGGCGTACTCAGAGGAACGTTCCTTCAAATAGCGAACCATTTCGGCGGCCTGCTCCCGCGCGGATCCGCCGCCCGCTCCGGCAGGCCTGCTTAAAAAGTCCGCTCGAAGGGCTTCCAGGGACGCGACGATGCCGTCCAATTCCTTTTGGGTATCAATCAGGTTTATCGGCGGCACGGATGCGGCAAACTTGCCGCGTTGCACCTTTTGTGCGTGAAGCGCGGTCTCGCGTGCAAAACGTTTTGCTTCGGCGGGATTGGTTTTTATGCCCTTAAAATACCGCTTGATGCGGGTTTGCAGGCTTGATCGAAACACATAGGAACGGTCGTCCTTACGTAGAGCCAGCGGGTCGATGGCGCGCTCAACGGCGGCGCTGAGCCGCGCGGCGGAAGCCTTGCAGGGGCCTTTTTCCAGCTTGTCACGCGCAAACACGGGCAGTTCACGTTCCAAAGCCACGGCGGCTTGTATTCTGCGTTCATCGGCCTTCCGGCGCGAATGATCAAGGGCGTTGGCGATATCGTCAAGGAAACGGTTCATAAAGCGTTCCTCAAGGATGCGCCGCGCCTGCGCGTTTAC
>WRFT01000141.1 GCA_009776385.1 Clostridia bacterium | reverse complement strand
TTCATTTGCACGGCGATATCCACCGAGGGTTTTTCCATGGCTTTTTCATCGTACTCCGGCCATGCCCTTTGGCACAAAAGCGGGTTTTTTGCGGATAACAGCGCATTCATCTCCTCGCAGATATGCGGCGCCGCGGGGGATAGCAATAATAGAAGCGTATCTAATTCCGCGCGCGTCACGCTTCCTTTTTGGTAAAAATCGTTCACCAGCGTCATCAAGGCCGCCAACGCGGTGTTATACTTCATTTTTTCATAGTCTTCGGTAACCTTTTTAATGGTCGCGTGCATGTTGGATAAAAGGCTTGCGGAATAACCTTTTTCATCCGTCAGCATGTCCATCAGACGCCATACGCGCTCTAAGAAACGGCGGCAGCCTCTGGCGCCGTTATCGGACCAGGGAATCTCCTGATCGAAAGCGCCCATAAACATTTCATACAGACGGAACGCGTCCGCGCCGATTTCATCGACGATATCATCCGGGTTAATCACGTTACCGCGCGATTTGGACATTTTTTCGCCTCCGGCGCCCAGTATCATGCCGTGGCTGGTGCGTTTGCGGTACGGTTCGGGCGCGCTGACCAGGCCGATATCGTGTAAAAATAAATGCCAGAAACGGCTGTACAGCAAATGCAGGGTGGTATGCTCCATGCCTCCGTTGTACCAATCCACCGGCATCCAGTAATCAAGCGCTTCCTTGGAGGCGAACGCTTCCGCGTTATCCGGATCGGTGTAGCGCAGGAAGTACCAGCTGGAACCGGCCCACTGGGGCATGGTATCCGTCTCGCGCCGGGCGCTTCCCCCGCAGCGCGGGCAGGTTGCTTGCACCCAATCGGTTATGGCAAACAGCGGCGATTCGCCCGAATCGGTCGGTTCGTATTTTTCTACATCCGGCAGTAAAACAGGAAGCGCGGTTTCGGGCACGGGAACGACGCCGCAGCGGGGGCAATGCACCACGGGTATCGGCTCGCCCCAATACCGTTGGCGCGAGAATATCCAGTCCCTTAGCTTGAACTGAACCTTACGGCGGCCCGTTCCCTCTTTTTCCAGCGCCCGTGTCATCGCTTCCTTCGCCTCTAAGACGCCCAGTCCGTTTAAAAAGCCGGAGTTGATCAAAATACCGTCTTGTACGTCTGTGTACGCGGCCATGTCTATATCGCCGCCGGACACTACCTCTTGGATGGGCAGCCCGAATTTTTTAGCGAACTCCCAGTCGCGCGCGTCATGGCCCGGAACTGCCATGATGGCTCCGGTTCCGTAGGTAAGCAGCACATAATCGGATACCCATATAGGGATTTCCCTTCCTGTCGCCGGGTTGATGCCCTCAAGGCCGCACAGCGCCACGCCGGTCTTATCCCGCGCCATCTCAGCGCGTTCAAAGTCGGATTTCCGGCTGGCGGCGTCGCGGTAACGCAGTATTTCCTCATAATTTAAAAGATGGTCCTTTGCCCGGTCAATAAGGGGATGCTCCGGGGCGATTACCAGGTAAGTCGCGCCGAACAGCGTGTCGGGCCGTGTCGTGAACACACTGAGGGTATCAGACAGCGCCGGCAACCTAAAATCCACTTCCGCCCCCTCGCTGCGGCCTATCCAGTTGCGCTGCTGTGCCTTGACTTTTTCAATAAAGTCCACGGTTTCCAAGCCATCCAACAGCTTTTGCGCGTATTGGGTGATGCGCAGCAGCCATTGATCCTTTACCTTGCGCGTGACCGCGCTGCCGCAGCGTTCGCACAGGCCGTCGACGACTTCTTCATTTGCCAGCCCGCATTTACAGCGGGGGCACCAGTTAATGGGCATCTTCGCCTTGTAAGCCAAACCATGCTCTAAGAGCCTTAAGAAAATCCACTGTGTCCATTTAACGTACGCGGGATCGGTGGTGTTCACTTCCCGCGAGTAATCAAACGCGAAACCGAGACGCTTGAGCTGCGCGCGGAACTTGGCGATGTTTTCCATCGTTACCTTACGCGGATGCACCTTGTTTTGAATCGCGTAATTCTCTGTCGGCAGGCCGAACGCGTCCCAGCCGATAGGGTACAGGACATTGTATCCTTCCATGCGGCGTTTACGGGCAATGATGTCCATTGCCGTATTGGAACGCGGGTGGCCTACATGCAAGCCCGCTCCTGACGGGTAGGGAAACTCTATCAGGCAGTAATACTTTTTGCGCCCGTAATCGTCATCGGCGCGGAAAACACCCAGCGTTTCCCATTTTTCCTGCCACTTTTTTTCGATAACGGCGGGTTGATAAGGGTGCGTCACCTAAGAGCCCCTCCCTTGTGATATGCCCGTTGTCTTTCAATAATCAACCAGTACCGGTGTTTTTATTGGTACTCCACCGTATAGCTTACGGGCATCATGGAGATGAATGTCTTGCCGCGCAATAGCTTTAACTCATTTCCCTTATCGTCAAAGAAAATGGTACGCTGGTCCATGCCCGTGCGGGTCCAGTAACCTGCGATATACATGCCGCCAATAAAGATATCCGCGTTCCCCTTCCCGACACATTGTACGTTTGGCTGCGCGCCTCCCGCAGCGTAGCTTACCTTGACGCGCTGCACGATGACATTGGCAAAAGCGATTTGTTCATACGTCTTGTCATCCGTATAAGGCACGTCTTTCACATTACTTCGGAAATACTGGCAGGAATACTCATCATAGAAAAACTTAGAGGAGTATTCGGCATTCGGCCAGTTAAGCGTTACACTTAACGCCTTTTTCCCTTTACTTGGCAGTTCATCCGTAAAAAGGAATGGGCGATCCGGCGCGGTATGCTCGGCAGGAATCAATCCCTGAATGGCCGCCACATTCGCGTCCACATTGCTCGGGGCGGCTTTACCTCCGACGCGGGAAAAATGGGCCTTCCACGGCTTGTTTTCACCGTCCGTCCCGTTAAAGAGAACGCCTTTTTTAGTTGCGCCAAGCTTAGAAAACTCGTTAAGGATGCTAACTTCTTCCGACGCCGGTCCGCCGTAAAAAATGAAGCCGGCGTTCCATTCCTCCCGAAGCCAAACATGCCCCAGCCTGGCGGAACGTATGGGGCCTGCCGATTCGGCGATGATGTCGCTGAACAAAAAGGTCAAACGCGTATACCCTGCACTGGTTAGGGGCATTTCATAGATGATGTCGGCCTCGCTCGCGCCCCACGGCGCGTGGCTGCCTACGCCGCCTCCGTTATTATCTATTTGTACGAGCATGGGACGGTAAACGCCCTCCCAGGGCAGCCCCGTGGTGGGGCTTTCCCCGGGTATCACCGGATTGACAGGATAATTGCCCTTGGTTGCGTTAAGCTTAATTTTAACATTTCGATCTTTTTGGTTGGCGAGTTTGGCGGCTGACGCGCCCGAAATAATGGCGAAAACCAAACAAATTGATAAAAGAATGACCGCTGCTTTTTTTAACAAAGATCCGCGCCTCCTTCTATGTGCGGGAGGTTCCCGCTAGAGAATACGCGTAGTCTATCATACTCTTTCAATAGTGTCAATTAAATTACAAATTATTACATTATTATTAATAATAATGACAGAAGGCTTTTTTTGCAGGAGCAGGCGGCGGCGGAAGGACCGCGTTGTTTGTGAAAAGCCGGTCTTTTTGATATAATTAAAAGCTAAGAAGCCGCGCGTTTTTCGGGCCGGCGGGGGGATGGTATGGGGCTGTTTTCGGTTGATGAGAAGTATCCTTTTTTTGACACGACGCCTGTGGATAACCTGTTTATCCAACAATTTTTGCTGGACGCCGCGGGAAGAGGCGAGTATGTCAGGGTATATCTTTACGGGTTGATGCATACGTATCACCGCCGGGAGGAAATGACGCTGGCCGCGTTTGCCAAGGATTTAAAAATGGCTGAATCGGAAGTGGAAAACGCCTTTCGGTACTGGGAACGCCGCGGGCTTGTACAAATCATCTCCGGCAATCCGCCCGCGTACCGTTACATCAGCGCCAAGCAAGCGTTAATGAACGGTCAGCCCGTTGTGGATACGCGTTTTGAGGATTTTGCCTTAAAGCTGAACGCCCTATTCGGCGCGGACAGAAGGCTGCACGGCGGCGAGACCGCCATGGCGATGGATTGGGTGGAAAAACTGGGTATTCCGGAAGAGGCCGTGTTACTGCTGGTTGCGTATCTCATCGAAACGCGCGGCAAAAAGTTTTCCTTCAAGGCCGCCGACAAACTGGCCGTGGAGTTGGCGGAGGAGCAGGTTCAATCCGCGCAAGACGCGGAGGTGTTGCTCAAACGCCGCAAGGACGCCTATCAGGGGGCTAAAAAAGTCATTCGCCGCATGGGAAAACGGCGTGAACCCAGCCAGGACGAAGAGGAGATGTATGTAGAATGGCTGCGGCTTGGGTTTACGGAAGAAGCCATTTTGGCCGCCTGCCGCGAAACGGTCAAGGGCGACCCGACATTTGCGTATTTAAACGGTATCTTGCGCGGCTTGATGAAACGCACGGGCGCCGCGCCCGGCACCCAACGCCAAATGGAAAAAACATTGGACAGCCAGAAGCGGCGCGGCGAGCCGTTGCGCGAGTTATACAGCGTGCTGGGCCTGCGCGGCGCGCCTGTCACGGAAGGCACGATAACCCTGTATGAACAAATGGCGGCCGATACGCCGCACGAGGTTATTTTGCTGGCCGGCGGCGAATGCGCGCGTACGGGCGGCAAGCTGGACGATGTGATGGCGCTGCTGGATTCCTGGAAGAAGAAAGGGCTGTTGGCGGCCGAACAGGTGCGGGAGCATATCGCGCAGTTTAACCGTCAAAACCGGCAGCTTCAGGAACTGTACACGCTTTGGGGCAAAAGGACGCGCCCCACGCCCGCGGACCGCGCGGCGCTGACGCGTTGGACGGAGGAATATGGTTTTTCGGAAGCCTGTATCAGCCTGACGGCCCGGCACGCCGAACATACGGAACGCCCCGTAGCCTATATGGAAACCATCCTCAAGGGCCTGCGTGATAAAGGTATTTTGACGCTTGAAGGCGTTCGGGCGGAACTTGCCGCGTTCAAGAAAAACACCGTAAAAAGCCAGCCCGCCGCCAAACGCGTCTCCCATCAGGATTATGAGCAGCGGGTGTACAGTGAGGATGATTTTAAGGAACTCAAAGAGCAGTTGGAGGAGGAGAAGCGTTCATGAGCGT
>WRFT01000140.1 GCA_009776385.1 Clostridia bacterium | reverse complement strand
AACGCCAGCGCCGCCTCGCAGCCGGCGTGACCCGCGCCGATGACAATCGCCTCATACTCCATGTGTTTCGCGTTCCCTTTCCGCCGGATTACCTAAAAGCGCGCCGGCTTGGGTAGTGTATCGCATCACAACGCTTCTTTCAATAACGCGGGCGGGAGGGGAGCAATTCGCGGTAAGCCGCTCTTATCCAGATAGCTGTGTGTTATCATCCAATCCCAACGGCCAAAGTGATAATTGTGATTATCAAGCTTCATCAAGAACTTTCTTAAGGCATAATATCCTCGCCGAACAAAGGATTAGGGTTATAGTTTTTAAACGTTATAGACATATCTATTCCCTCACTATTCGTGTTGATAATATATGCAATACCATATGGGAGGCTAAATGTGGTAAAATTTGATTATACATTTTTAGAAAGAGGGCTTCTCCCTGCCGGCTTTGTGAACATTGTAAGCGCCATCACCGAATTGCGCGCGCGGGAGCACAGGTTAAAGGAGAATTACCCCGATGTGTTCACCCGGCTTGAAAGTATTGCGAAGGTGCAATCTGTCAAGGGGTCAAACGCCATCGAGGGGATCATCACCACCGACCAGCGCATTAATGAGATCGTCAACCAAAACAGCACGCCGCTCAATCACAACGAAATGGAGATCGCAGGATACCGCGACGCGCTTAACCTGGTACACGAGAACCATGACGACCTTGACATCCGTGAGCGTGACATCCTCCGGCTGCATGAAATCATGCTTTCCTACAGCCCCATGAGCGGCGGTACATACAAGCAAAGCGACAATGTCATCATGGAAATGGATGCGGCCGGCCAGCGGCGGGTGCGATTCGCGCCGACCACCGCCAACGAAACCGCTGCCTCGATGAAGCAGCTTATCCTCGCGTATATGGAAGCGAGAAGCAACTACAATATTAACCAGCTTCTGCTGATCCCGTGTTTCGTACTAGACTTCCTCTGCATCCACCCGTTCACAGATGGCAACGGAAGGATAAGCCGTCTAATCTCTCTGCTATTGCTTTACAAGAACGATTTCGACGCGGGGAAATACATCTCGTTTGAGGAACAGATCAATAAGGGTAAGTGGGATTATTACGAAGCCCTACGCCTGTCTTCCGACGGCTGGCATGAAAACATAAGCAGCTATTTCTCATTTATTAATAACTTTACAGTCACACTATTATACTGCTACAAAGAGCTTGATAAGCGGTTCGCTGTGGTACAGGCGAAGAAGGTAAACAAGCGGGAACGGATTGAAGCGACCGTTCTGAACAGCCTCCTTCCAATCTCCAAGCAGGAGATTTGCTATGTCCTGCCCGACGTCAGCCCTACGACCGTGGAAGCAGCCCTCGCCGCGATGGTTAGGAATGGAACGGCGAACAAGGTAGGTACGGGTAAGAACACAAAATATGTCAGGCGGTCATAGCAAGATATATCCTATACCCTATTGAGTACAAAGAAAAGTTCCTCAACTATGGAAGAAAGAGCGGTATTGAGAGCATCTCTACTTATTAACAGACAGATTAGTTTTTGCGGCAGCCTGCCGCCGGAAGCGCTTTAGCTGAAACAGGGACGACATCTGCACTCGCCCCATAAAACTACCGATAATAATAGGGCGTACCCTCCCGGATACTCTGTTTATCCCTTCACGCCCGAGGCAACCAGGCTGGCGGCAACCTGCTCTTGAAAAATAGCATAGACAATCAGCGCCGGTACAATGACCAATGTGAGCGCCGCGAACATACTGGTATAATCGAAGTTAAACGTGTTATCAAAATAAGTAATCGCGAAGGGGACGGTACGGTTAACCTCCTTCATCGTCAGCAGCATGGCGTAATAATACTCGTTCCAATTAGCCAAAAACAGCAATGTACCTGCCGTAGCCAATCCCGATTTGGCCATAGGCAGGTTAATCAACAGGAATGTTTTTATAAAACCCGCGCCCTCCAGCCAAGCGGCTTCGCTGAACTCCAGCGGAATCGTCATGAATGTAGCCCGCAGTACAAACAGGCAGGTAGCCATGCCCGTTGTGGCATATACAAGGATCAGCGCTAATGGTGTGTCATACAGGTTCATACCGACGATTAACCTTAATATCGGCTGTGCCCTTGCCATGGTGGGCACCAGTAAAGTTAACACAAACAGAGAATACAATAAGTTTCTGCCTTTGAATTGGTATTTGGCAATCACATACGCGGCCATCGAGAAAATGACCAGCGAGATAAACGTGGCGGAAAGAGCGATGGTAAACGAGTTTGTGTAGATGGTTGGAAACTTGCAATACTTCCAGGCTCTTTCATACCCGCTAAAAATAAAACCGGTAGGCAGCGAAAAGGGATTGGACAAAATTTGCGCGTTCGTTTTAAACGAAGACATTATCACCCACATGATGGGGAAGCCCGAAACGATGACCGTGAACAGCAAAACAGCATACATCACAGATTTTGACAGAGCGTGCGATGAATTTTTCATGTGCCGCCCCCCCTTTGCTTTTAGTAGACGCTTTCATGCATTCTCAGCGCTCTGTTAATAATAATCAGAACGATCAACCCGAAGGCAAACATGATGGACCCCACGGCATTCGCGTAGCCGTAATTGCTGTTATTGATAGCGTCCGTCAGGATGAGCGGAAGATTCCATGTATCGTTGATGGGGCCGCCGCGCGTTGTAAAGCGAATCATCTCATACATGGTAATTCTGGCGTTGATGGAAAGCAGTATGTTGGTTCCTATCGAAATCCGGCATAGCGGAAGATTAATCATTCTTGTAATTTTCCAGTCGCTTGCGCCGTCTATTCTGGCGGCTTCGTGCAGTTCGGCGGGTATGGCCATCAAGTCCCCCAGCACGATTAACGTTCCCACAACCCCATAGAACACCCAGGTCATGGTAACGGCGACCATGGCATGCGGCGACACATATAACCAGGGGACCGAATAACCGGGGCTAAAAATCCTGACGACATGATTGACAATGCCGATATCCTGGTTATAGAAGTATCTGTAAATCATGGCCCACGCGGCGGGAGCGATAATATTGGGAACCATGTAGATGACGCGCACAAAGCGGCCGCCGAAGGGCTTTTTGTAAAGGTATACCGCGATGAGCACGGAATACGCCACATGGACTGTTGCGGCCACCAGCGTCCAAACTAAAAGATTTTGAATGGATTTTTTAAAGGCGACGCTGTTAAAGAGCGACACATAGTTGTTAATTCCGTTGTATGTGGGCGGCCTTGAACCATCCCACCTGGTAAAGCCCGTCGCAATCAGCGTAATAATAGGCATCAGGTAAAAAGCAAGGAATGCGGCAATGGAAGGGAGAAGAAAAATCCAAATCCAAATCAGGTTTTTCTGCTTGTGGGTCAGACCTATAGGCTTAACGGCTTGGTTTCCACGCGGTTCCGGCTTCACATGCTTCACCCCTTTGTCTTCTTGCACGTTGTATCATCATTTGCAACAATACATCCCCCCTCCTGCTTATTTTAGCATATCACAGGAGAGGGGAGTATATTTGAGTTGGGAAATCGTTGATTAACATGTCAACCGACGCTGTACGGGGTCTCCACCCCGCCTGTTATTAACCAATGCTAATCAACGGTTGTTGAAGACTTTATGGCTCAGTGCCCCTGCGCCTGGGCTTCCAGGGAGAACCTGGCCAGTTCATCCACAAATTCTTGGGGCGTCATCGTACCCATGATTAAGCCGGGAAGCAGGTTCGGGAATCCGGGATTCGACACGGAGTCATAAACGACCATATCGAAGCGGGGCGCGTATACGGTGTTTTCGTTAAATGAGCCCAGATAGCTTTGCAGCAGCGGGTTTTCCGCGGCGGCTTCCAGGAACGCGTCGCTCGGCTTGTAGTTCGGGCACACATTGCCTTCCTGCAGCATACGAAGCTCCAGTTCTTCCGGTTGGTAAACGAACTCGATGAAGGCCAAGGCGACTTCTTTTTGCTCATCGGAAGCGGCTTCGGAAATCCAGTATTGGCCTAATACATAGTCTGTTGATACGCAGATGTTGTTCGGATAAATGGCGGCCTTTACCTTGGTGCCGTCAAAATCGTTGCTCCAGTTAGCGACCGCGTCCGCGTTGTTCGGATCGAACTGGCCGAACATCCAAGGGCCGTTCATGATGGCCGCGGTCACATTTCCGACAAACAGGTTTTGCGCGTCCGCAAAGGCGGCGCCTATGGTGTTGGAGGCGGCATAGCCTTGCAAGACTTCCTGAAGTTTGGTGACGGCGCTTAACCAAAGGGGATCGGAGAAATCCGTAATGAAGTAGCCGTCAAGCCCATATTGCGATAACAGTTCCACCCCGCCGGGCTCCGCGCCAAGCAAGGAGCTGAAGAACAACATGGTACCCCAGGCATTTTCGGCTGTCATGAAGCTGATTTTCAGGTCGCCCAGGGATTCGGTGAACTCTTCCAGCGTCATATCACCGATGGCCTTGTCCGGATTGTAGACCGCCGTGTTGTAGAACAAGCCGATGGGGCTTACGGTTAGCATGGGCAGGCAGTACACCCGTCCGCCCCTGGTGCAGAATTCCAACGACTGCGGGATGAGGAGATCTTTGATTTCGGGATGCTCCTCCAGCCACGGGCCAAAGTCGTAGGAAAGCTGGTTGTTGGCGACATAATCGCTGACCCATCCGGAGTCATTCATGCTGTACATCAAAGTGGGCATTTGTCCGACGCCCGCCAACTGCTTTACCTTGGCGTCATAGTCATCCTGAATGATCGGTTGAATGACCACTTCGTACTGACCGGCATACTTCTCGTTGAAGCGGTCAACCATCGCCTGATACCGCGCCGCGCCGTTGTGCGCGCCGGAGACGTACATCAGGAAATCCAGTACAATGGGGCCATCGGCCAGAGCGCAGCCCGCGAATACCGAAACCATCATGAGCAGGCTCAGTATCACGGCAAGGGGTTTCTTTACCAGTTTGAACATGTAACTTTCCTCCTTGTTCATTTTCCTGCCGCCTGCGCATATTGTATTTACGCGGCGGCGATATCTAGCTAACATACATATGAGCATGTATGCGATATCCGTTGTTTACCAACTTCGGGGCCGGCTACCGTTTTCATAATAATCCGGATTGTTTCCCAACAGCCTCAGCACCGGCAGGCTCAAATCGTCTATGGCGGCGATGATGCTTGCATCCGGGTTGATCTGTACCGCCGATATATTATTGAGCAACTCCTGTT
>WRFT01000139.1 GCA_009776385.1 Clostridia bacterium | reverse complement strand
CCGTATCATCATATCAATAACTATACAGAGAAAGGGAACCAACATTGATGAAGCATTGGGATATGAGCTCCCTTGGAATTATGATCGATATGGCCGGATGCCCGAACCGCTGCCGCCATTGTTGGCTGGGCAGCCATCAAAACGGCAGTATGGCGGTTGACGATTTGCGCCATATCGCCGGCCAGTTTAAGAACTGGCGGGATGAGTATGGCTGCGGCATCGGCGAACTCGGTTTTTTTAGTTGGTGGCGTGAGCCGGATTTCCGTGATGATTACCGTGAACTGTGGCAGATTGAACAGGAGCTGTCATCACCCGGACGGGCGCAGCGTTTTGAACTGCTGTCCATCTGGCGATTGGCACGTGACGAAAGCTATGCTGAATGGGCGGCGGCACTTGAACCGAAAGCATGCCAAATAACGTTTTTCGGCATGGAGAAAAACACCGATTGGGGTACTCGCCGAAAGGGAGCGTTCCGCGATAATCTGCTGGCAGCCGAGCGCTTACTTGAAGCCGGAATCGCTCCGCGCTGGCAGCTGTTCCTCACCAAACGCTGCCTTAAGGAACTGGACGCGTTGACACGGCTTTTATACGACCTTAAATTACATCAACGCTGTGAAGCCATTGGGCGCAAATTTGAGGTGTTCATCGGCGGCATCTCTCCCGAAGGCAACGGCTATGAGCTGGAGGACATCCGTGTAGATGAAAAGGATATACCCTTGATACCGCGCGGTTTAACCGATATTTGCCGTGAAGGTGCCCATTTGCTGGGACAACCGGAATATGTGCTTTTAGATTCCCTGTTGCAAGACGATTCACCGCCCCATATCGGCGCTAGCTTCCCTTGTGTTTCGGTCAACGCCGATTATGACGTTTATCCCAACATCGCGGAACCGACCGAATGGTGGCGGCTGGGCAATTTGAAAACCGACGGAATCGATAAAATTATCAAAGCCTACCGGGATGGGACCACCCCGGGAATGACAATGAACCGAACCATACCGGTTAACGAGTTAGCACGGCGATACGGTGATAAAAACAGCGCGAAGCTGTATACCAAAGATGACCTCGTGAGCCGCTGGCTGCACCGGTCGGGCGTTGATTATATGAAGGGAAGATGGTAACCCATGAAAATAAGCGACAGGGATATTACTAAAAGCAATATAATTTACCGTTCCGCTGTCCAACCCGACATCGGCCGTATTCTCGCCCAATTCACGGCGCAGGGCGACAACAAGCCGCGTGAGGTTTTAGAAACCTACTTGCGCGAACAAGAGAACGGCGAGCGCTTCGTTGTCCTTGCAGAGGTTGACGGTGAAGCCGCCGGATATGTGACGCTTTATCCGGAAGCAAAGGACGCCGTTCCGTTTATCCGAAAAGGCATTCCAGAAATTAAAGACCTTCATGTGTTTAAAAAGTTCCAACGACGCGGAATCGGCACAAGATTGATGGATGAAATTGAAAATATCGCCGCAAAAATCGCAGACACCGTTTGTCTTGGCGTTGGTTTGCATTCCGGTTACGGCACAGCGCAAAGGATGTATGTCAAGCGCGGTTACCTCTTCGATGGTTCCGGCGCATGGGACGGCTCCGTTCCCGCAAAGCCTTACGGCATGGTTGAAAACGGCGATGAATTGGTATTGTTTATGTCAAAGAAACTAAGGGGCAACCGTTTTGCTTGTACAGGAGGGGCAACGCATGCTTTGCATACGAAAGAGGAGGAATTTGTAAATGAGGAGGTGTCCATGTGAGGTTATTTTACGCCATCACCTTTTCGGATGAATTTAAATTGAAACTCGCCGCCTTGTGCGAGGATTTGAAGAAAAATTCCGAGCACGGTCATTTTACAGCGTTTGAAAACCTGCATTTAACCCTCGTTTTTTTGGGCGAATGCAACCCGAATCAATTTGTGCAGGCGAAAACCGTGTTAGATTTATTACCAGCAGAGCCGATGATTCTCTCCATTGACCGGATTGGGTGTTTCAAACGTAACGGTACATGGTGGGCGGGCATTACGGAAAACGAAACACTGAACACGCTGTATGAAAATTTGACCGAAAAGCTATTTGCCGCCGGGTTTCAACTAGAGAACCGCCCTTACAGCCCGCATATTACGCTTGCGCGGGAAGTAACAACCGGTATGGAACCTAAGCGTATCAAACCGTTTGGTGAAGCCGTTCGCTGTATAAACCTGATGCAATCGGCAAGGATAAACGGGAAGCTTATGTATACGGCAGTATACATAAAAAGCATGGGAGGCGGTTTATGATGACGCTTTATACCTACACACTGTCCACGCCCAAAGAGGGTTTTTATAACATTACATCCCAGTTAAATGAAGCCGTGGCTAAAAGCGGCATTGTCAGCGGGTGTGCCATCGTATTCTGCCCGCACACCACTGCCGGCATCACCATAAATGAAAACTCCGATCCGGATGTGGTTTATGATATGATGATGGGACTGCGGGAAGCCTATCCCGACCGGCAGGCATTCAGGCACGTTGAAGGAAACAGCGCGGCGCACTTGAAAGCATCCGCTTTAGGAGCCGGCGTGACGGTTATTATTGAAAACAGCCGACCGCTTTTAGGCACATGGCAGGCCGTGTATTTATGCGAGTTTGACCCGCCGAGGAATCGGAAGTTTTATGTGAAAGCGGTGGGAGTATGAATGTACAGTTTTCTAAAAACATGGAATATAGGAGGAGACAGTAATGAAATGGAACGAACTGTTTGACAAGGAACATGCACCGTCGGAAGAACAAATAACGGAGTTTATAGGCACACCGCTTTTTGATGATTTAAACGGGCATCTGCGGCAAACATACAACATCAAACCAAAGTTGGCGTACAGTAACTGCAACATGGACGGTGGTATGTGGAAGGGCTGGAACATCAAATACCAAAAGAGCGGTAAGTCACTGTGCACACTCTACCCGAAGCGGGGGTATCTCCATTTACTGATAACAATCGGCGGGCGGGGTGTGAATGAAGCGGAGCTGTTGATACCGATGTGTACGGAATATATTCAAAATCTCTGGGTGAAAAGCGATTCTCACGGCAGCAGATACCTTGGTATTGAATTGCGTGATGAAAGCGTCCTGCGGGATGTAAAACGTTTAATTGATATTCGGGCAAAGACGAAATGAACCAAAGGGGCTAAGAAATATGTTTACAGGCTTTTCGCAAAAAACCATTGATTTTATGTGGAACATCCGCTTGAACAACAACAAGCCGTGGTTCGAGGCGCACAAGGACGCATTCAAGCGTGATTTCCAGACCCCGATGAAAGAATTGGGGCAAGAAGTATATGTCCAAATGAAAGCGGATTACGAAGACCGCGGGTTTATACATAAGCTGTCACGTATTTATAGGGATGCCCGGCGGGTGCGTGACGGTTGTTTTTACAGAGACAGTCTATGGTTTTCGGTGGAAAAACCTTATGACAACCATACGGAAAACAGCGAAGTTTTAACCTTTTGGTTTGACTTGAGTCCCGATGGTTATAGTTTCGGGCTTGGGTATTACAACGCAAAAGCCGAAACGATGGAAAGGTTGCGGTCACGGATTAACGAAAACCCGGAGGAATTGGAAAAGTTGACAGATCTGCTGGAAAACCAAAGCATATTTAAACTGGAGGGGCCGGAGTACGCGCGCGTCAAGCTTGCCCCGACACCAAAAACACAGGCGTGGTATAATAAAAAGTCCTTCTCGCTCATCCATACAAGTCCCATCGGGGATGAATTATTTTACCGAGACTTTGCCGACCGGCTTGTGAACGGGTATCGTTTTCTTATGCCCTTTTATGACTATTTCGCCGCCGCGGAAGACGGGAGGCTGCTATGACGGAACACATCAACATCAGCCTTATAACGAAAAATAAGAAGGATTACCTGCCGCTTTTACTCATCGGCGACGAACTGGAAAGCGATATTGATACCTATCTTGAGGGCGGGGATCTGTTTGTCCTATACGATGACGGTGTGAAAAGCGTATGCGCGGTTACGGATGAAGGGAACGGCATTTTAGAAATACAAAACCTGGCGACAGACAGGCGATACCACAGAAGAGGGTACGCCTCCCGGCTAGTTGCGTATGTCGCGGAATATTATCACGGGCGGTATGATAAGATTATCCTCGGCACCGGTGATGTGCCGGGTACACTGTCTTTTTATGAACGCTGCGGCTTTACCAAAACCCATCGCATACCGGACTATTTTACAAACCACTTTGCTTACCCGATTATCGATGACGGTGTGCTTTTAAAAGACAAGGTGTATCTTGAACGCCAAATTTAAAGACGATGTATCCATCAACACATGCGGCCGTCCGATTTGCCTTGATATAGCGTGATTGACGGCAAAGCCACCGGCGGGTAGAATGGCATAGAGTCAAGATGAATAACCGGGGTGAATGAGAATGTTTAAAATTATATCCGCGCATGAAGCGGTCAAGTGCATCAAGGATGGCGACTGTATCGCCATCAACTCATTTCTGGCGCTGTCTAATCCTGAGGCCCTTCACGACGCCTTATATGAGCGGTATATTGAAACCGGCTCCCCGAAAGAACTGCGTTTATTTTGCGCGGCCGGATTTGGTTGTTGGGATGAGAACCGTTACGCCGAACGGTATATAAAGGCGGGAGCGGTTCGTGAAATTGTCGCAGGCCACTACAACAGCATGCCCGCGGCCAAGCAAATGGCGCGTGAAAACAAAGTGGAGGCCTATTGCCTTCCATTGGGTGTGCTTTCGCACACCATACGCGCCGCGGCCGCGAATAGGGACTGGCTGTTAAGCGAGGTGGGCTTGGGTTTATACTGCGACCCCCGCGTGGATACCTGCGCGTTGAACGGTCTATCCAACAGAGAGATTATCAAAGTGCGGGAGTTAGAAGGCAAGGAGTATCTTTTGTACGAAACGCCGAAAATTGACGTCGCCTTCATCAAGGGTACCACGGTTGACCCTAACGGCAACATTTCATTTGAAAAGGAGTACTTGACCGTTGACGCTTTGGCAGTCGCTCAAGCCGCAAAAAGGAACGGCGGAAAGGTGATTGTACAGGTTGAACGGGTAAGCCATGTGTTTTCCCGTCCGAGAAATGTTATTGTTCCGGGGCTTTTGGTAGACGCCGTGGTCGTATGCGAAGACCCCGCCGGTATGGGTGAGTATAATCCGGCTTTATCCGGCGATATCCATGTACCCGCTACACACATGGATTACTTCATAAAT
>WRFT01000138.1 GCA_009776385.1 Clostridia bacterium | reverse complement strand
TCTGCGTGGGCGCCATGTCCATTGTGGGCTCTTTGGAAAGCGGCTTGAAGGGGGATCATACCACCCTGCTGGCCAAGTCGGTGTTGGACGGCGTCGCCTCCATTATCTTCGCGTCCACCCTGGGGCCGGGTGTCGCGCTGTCCGCTGTTACGATATTGGTGTATCAAGGCGGTATCACGCTGGCTTCGGGCGTATGCGCGCCCGCGCTTTCCGCGGCGGTCATCACCGAAATGAGCGCGGCGGGCGGATTGGTGGTTTTGGGCATTGGCGTTAATTTACTATTGGATAAGAAGATACGCATCGGCGACATGCTTCCGGCCATATTCCTGCCCCTGCTTTACCTGCTTATCACCGGAGGGTTTTAATGACGCGCCTGTCCGTGCGCGAACTGGTGGAATTTACGTATCACGGCGAGAATCTTTCGCGCGGCGCATCCCCGCGCGACATGCAGGAAGGCATGTTATCGCATCGCGCGCGCCAAGCGGCGCTTCAGGACGGCTGGGAAGCGGAGGTAATGCTGTCCATGGAATGCGTGTACTTGGACGGTCAAACGCTGACGCTGTCCGGGCGCATGGACGGTTTTTTGGACGGGGAGTTCCCCGAGATTGAAGAAATAAAGCTGTACACGGGGGAAACGCCTCCGCGTGAACCGATGCCCGCGCATGACGCGCAGGCCGTTGTTTACGCCTATATGCTTTGCGCGCTGCGCGGCATAAAGGCCGTGACGGTTTCCGTATGTTATGTCAACAGATCGGGGGAATGCCTGGCCCGTTTTACGCGGACGCTATCCGCCTTGGCCTGCACGGAGGTTTTTATCGATTTATACCGGCGCTACCTCGCCTGGCAAAAAACACTCGCGGCACATCGCACCTGCCGGGATGCCACCCTGTGTGACCTGCGTTTCCCTTATGATACCTACAGGAAGGGGCAGCGGGAGATGGCCGCGGCGGTATACGGCGCCATACGCCGCGGCGAACGCGTCCTGTGTGAGATGCCTACCGGTACGGGAAAATCCGCGGCGGCGATCTTTCCCGCCTTGATGGCCATGGGGCAGGGAATGACGCAACAGGTATTCTATCTGACCGCCCGCACCACCCAGCGCAAGGCCGCGCTGGAATGCTTAAGGCTGTTCCGCGTACGCCCGTTATCCCTTTGGACGCTGACACTGACAGCCCGCGAAAAGCAATGCCCCCGGCAGGCCGCCTGCGACACGGAGTCCTGTCCGTACGCCATCGGCTTTTTTATAAGGCTTCCCGACGCCATACAAGCCATTCTGCCCTTGGAAGACTGGAATGAGCGGGTCATAGCGGATACGGCGGCGCGCCATCGGGTGTGCCCCTTTGAGTTTTCATTGACGCTGTGCGAAATAGCGGATGTGGTCATAGCCGATTATAACTACGCCTTTGACCCGATGGTACGCATCAAGAGGGTGTTTGAAACGCGCCGCGATATGACCCTGCTGGCGGATGAAAGCCATAACCTCGCGCCCCGCGTACGGGACATGCTGTCGGCTTGCTTGGATACCGCGGCGCTGCGCGCCTTAAGGCTGCCCCTGAAAAAACGCAGCCACCCGCTTTATAAACGCCTCTCCCGCGCCATCCGTTTTATCTTGCAGATGGAGGAAGCGAGCGCGGCGGACATCGCGGGGGGCGAACTGCCGGATATTTTGGCGGAACTGAAGGAAGCGCTGCTGGATGCCATAGGTAACGGCGCCGCAACGGACGCGCACTTTGACGCGCTGATGGCCATCAAGCTGTTTTTAGACTCTCTGACGGGTGAATGCCATGCGTATTTACTGCAAGGCGGCCAGCGTTCCAAAAGGCTGACCGCCCTTTGCCTGGACGCATCCCATCATATCCGCGCCGTGACGAAGGGCCTGCGCGGAACCGCTTTTTTCTCGGCCACGCTCTCTCCGCTTTATGACATGAAAACGCTTCTGGGCGCGGAGGAAACGGACAAGGCCTATCGCATCCCCTCGCCTTTTCCGCCCGAACAGTTCTTTGTCAAACGCGTCAGCGTGGATACGCGTTACGGCGCGCGGGAACGGACGGCGGGCCGGGTGGCCGAGGCCATACGCGCGCTGTTTACGGCCAAACCCGGCAAGTATATCGCGTTTTTCCCTTCCTTCGCGTATTTAAACCTGGTAGCGGGCCTGCTGGGAGACCTGCCTTTGGCGCTGCAGGAACGCGGGATGGATGAAGCCGCGCGGGACGCGTATTTAGACCGATTCCTTTCGGGAGACGGCACGCTGCTGGGGATGTGCGTGCTGGGCGGCATTTTCGCCGAGGGGGTGGATTTACCCGGTGATTGTTTAAGCGGCGCGGCGCTGGTGGGTGTTGGCTTGCCGCAGGTCAACCCGTACCAGGAAGCGCTGCGTGAATACAGTGAAACGCGTTTTGGAGACGGCTTTCACTTTGCCTACCGTATCCCGGGCATGCATAAAATTTTACAGGCCGCCGGGCGCGTGATACGGTCGGAGACGGATAAGGGCGCGGCCTTGCTGATTGACGCGCGGTATGAGGAAAACGCCTACGCGAGGTTGTGCCCGTCTCACTGGATGATGCGCGAGGGCAGCCTTGCCGAGGCGCTTGAAGCCTTTTGGCAAGCATAGTGTTTGGTTTTATATAACGGCCAATTCTTGAGGCGGCCGTTAAGGACGCGCGCGGATGACTTCGTATCCGCCGCTCTTTTTAAGGGTGGCCACTTCCCCGAAATGCTCATGTAAAAAATGCCGTGCGGAATCCGCGCCCTGCCGCTTTCTGATGACCAAAAAGAGCGCGCCGTCCGGGTGAAGATGCGACCGGCTTTCCTGAAACAGGCCGTATACGGTTTGCTTGCCCATGCGGATGGGCGGATTGGTCACAATAGCGTGGAAGAGCCGTTCGGGCAGGGCGGGAAACCCGCCCTCCACGACCTGCGCTTCCCTATGATTGATTATCAGGTTCCGCCGTGTCAGTTGTAACGCCCGCTGGTTAATATCCGTCATGGTCATACATATGCCCGGCATGGCGGCCAGCAGCGTTACGCCAATGACGCCCCATCCGCAGCCTAAATCCAGCACATCGCCCGTCAGGCGCGGCAGGCTGTTTAATAACAGGCGCGTTCCCCTGTCCACCGCGCCCGCGGAAAAAACGCCCGCGTCCGTTTCAAACGTCAACCGCGCGCCCAGAATGGTTTCTTCCCATTGCCGAACGCGCGCGGGCGAGGAGGGCAGGCCGGTAAAATAATGATCAGGCACGGGGCTTCCCTTCACGATTCATCAGCATCACGGGTGTGATGAGTTTACGAATGGGCGCCGTAGGCAAGTAATACAGCACCGCCGCCGCCAGCATAAACAGGGCGGGCCGCAAGCCCGATCTGTCCTGCCCGAAGCTTTCAACAAAACGGATGCCCGCCGTTATAATGGCTGCGATGACCAGCGCAATGGCGGGTAAAAGCAAGCAAAAACTGAGCAGGCCGCTTTTAAGCGCCGTGCGCCGGGAAACAGGCGGCGGTGTTTTGACATAGCCGGACTGATAAAACCTATCGGCGCAATAAAGGCCCATGCCTATCAATATGGGTATGAAAGCCGCCACGGCGATAAGAAGGCATACGAATAAGCCCTTTGGAATGGTGCCGCCCAGATTTTTAATCAGAATGATGAGCGTAATAAAATCCACCCCGCCTTTTAACAAATAAACCACATAGCCTGCCAGCGCGGCCAACGGAATGACAAATAAGGCGATTTTAATGATTTGTTTGATGACATAAGCCAGTTTCTTTGGGTATTGCGCGTAGCTGATCAGCGCGGGGGAGATAAACGCGCCGCCCCGCGCGAACCGCATCAGTGCGTCCGCCGAGGAAACGCGTGCGGGCAGTACGAAAAAAAGCATCAGAACCGGGCATAGCAGCGACAGCGCCTTGGCCTTGGCCGCCAGCGCGGCCAGAGGGACCAGCGCCGCCAACCACAAAAGCAGCAACACGAAAAACCCTTTATACAGGCCCTTTGTACGGCCTTTTATACAGGCGAATGTGTTTTTAAGCATCATCAAACCTCCCGGCGGCCGTTGCGGCCCTTAATACGCCTTGGCAAAGTAGATGACCGTATCCGCCTTTTCGCCGCAGCAAACACAGGTGTCCCCCACGGGTGTTTGATCGAAGGGCATGTTACGGCTGGTGGCGGAGGTGCATTCCTTTATTTTATCCTCGCATGCGCGTTTACCGCACCACATGGATTTGGCGTAACCGCTGTTCACCTGGCGGGTCAGCGCGTCCATATCGCCGGCTACCGCCGTGTGACTGTCCCTGAAGGCGAGCGCGGAGTCAAACATACTCCGGCGTATGTCGTTTAGCAACTCGGGCAGCGCGGTTTCAAGGCTGTCCAGCGACAGGGGCGTTTTTTCGTTGATATCGCGGCGTACGGCCACGCAGGCGTTTTGGGCGATATCCCGAGGGCCGATTTCCAGCCTGACCGGGACGCCCTTTAGCTCCCATTCGTTAAACTTCCACCCCGGGGACACATGGTCGCGGCTGTCTAACTTGACACGAAGGCCCGATTGCTTCAGGCGGTTGAATATCTCGCCGCATTTTTCAAGCACGCCGGGCTTGTGCGCCGCCACGGGTACGATGACGACCTGTATGGGCGCGAGCCCCGGGGGCAGTTTTAATCCGCGTTCATCGCCGTGGGTCATGATAATCGCGCCGATCATACGCGCGGACATCCCCCAGGAGGTTTCATGCGCGAACTTTAACGTGCCGTCCTTATCCAAAAAAGAGACATCAAACGGCTCAGTAAAATTGGTTCCGAAATGATGCGACGTACCGGCTTGCAGCGCCTTTCCATCCTGCATCATCGCCTCGATAGAGTAGGTGGCCTGCGCGCCCGCGAATTTTTCCTTGTCGCTTTTCTTACCGCAATAAACGGGAATGGCGGCGACCTCCTGGGCAAAACGACGGTAGACCTCCAGCATCAAAAGCGTCTCTTCCTGCGCCTCCTCGGGCGTGGCGTGTACGGTGTGTCCCTCCTGCCACAAAAACTCCGAGGTTCTTAAAAACGGGCGCGTCGATTTTTCCCAGCGCATGACGGAACACCATTGGTTGTATTTCATCGGCAGGTCGCGCCAGGATTGCACCCATTTAGAGTACATCGCGCAGAACAGCACCTCCGATGTCGGCCGGACGGCCAGCCGCTCTTGCAGAAGCTCGCCGCCGCCGTGCGTTACCCACGCTACCTCCGGCGCGAAACCCTCCACATGCTCCGCCTCTTTTAACAGGAGCGATTCGGGAATGAGCAGCG
>WRFT01000137.1 GCA_009776385.1 Clostridia bacterium | reverse complement strand
GGTGGTCGATATAACAGGAAAGCATTTCCTTAAGCGTCAGCACGCGGGGGCGCCCGTCCACCAGCGCCAGCATGATGCAGCCGAAGGTATCCTGCAGCTGCGTATGCATGTATAAAAAGTTGAGCACCACCTGCGCTTGCACGTCTTTTTTAAGCTCGATGACCACGCGCATCCCGTTCCGGTCGGATTCATCGCGGATATCGCTGATGCCCTCGATGCGTTTTTCATGGCATAAATCCGCTATTTTTTCCACAAGCTTTGCCTTGTTAACCATATAGGGGATTTCCGTTACAATAATACGGCTGCGGCCGTTGGGCATGGGCTCAATTTCGGACTTCGCGCGCATGATAATGCGGCCCCTGCCCGTGTGATACGCCTCACGGATGCCCGACATGCCGCGTATCGACGCGCCCGTCGGGAAATCCGGGCCCGGGATATGGCGCATCAAATCGTCAAGCGTCGCTTCCGGGTTGTCTATCAGGCAGATGACGCCGTCGATGACCTCGCCCAAATTATGAGGGGGGATGTTCGTGGCCATGCCCACGGCGATGCCGCTGGAGCCGTTGACCATCAAGTTCGGATAACGGCTGGGCAGCACGGCGGGCTGCATTTGCGTCTCGTCATAGTTCGGGTAAAAATCCACCGTATCCTTGTCGATTTCCCCTATTAAATGGGTCGCCAGCTTGCTCATGCGCGCCTCGGTGTAACGCATAGCCGCGGCGCCGTCGCCGTCTACGGAGCCAAAGTTGCCCTGCCCGTCTACCAAGGGGTAGCGGATGGAAAAGTCCTGTGCCAAACGCACCATCGCGTCATAGACGGAGGATTCCCCGTGCGGGTGAAACTTACCCAATACGTCCCCCACCAGCCGCGCGGACTTGCGGTAGGGCTTATCGGGCGTCATGCCCGTCTCGTTCATATCGTACAGAATGCGGCGGTGCACGGGCTTGAGGCCGTCACGCACGTCCGGCAGTGCGCGGTTAATGATAATGGCCATCGCGTAGGACATGAAGGAGCGTTTCATTTCATGTTCCAGATGGACCGGGATCAATTTCTCCTGTGTGTTTTCCATCTTCTGCCGCCCCCTCTCTTATACGTCCAGGTTCTTAACCAGCAGGGCGTTTTCTTCTATGAATTCGCGCCGCGGCTCTACCTTGTCGCCCATCAGCAGGTTAAAAAGCGCGTCCGCGTCAATGGCGTCTTCCATTGTTACGCGCATCATGGAACGTGTCTGCGGGTTCATCGTCGTGCTCCAAAGCTGTTCCGCTGACATTTCGCCCAGACCCTTATAACGCTGGATATCGGGCTTTGGGTTGCGCCCGATGCGCTCTAAAAGCTTTTCCTGTTCCGCGTCGTCATAGGCGTAATATTCCTGCTTCCCCTGCGTTACCTTATAAAGGGGCGGCATGGCGATGTACACATAGCCCCCCTCGATAAGCGGGCGCATATGCTTAAAGAAAAATGTCAGCATCAAAATGCGTATATGGCTTCCGTCCACATCCGCGTCCGTCATGCATATAATGCGGTGGTAGCGCAGCTTCTCCGCGTCAAACTCATCGCCGATGCCGCATCCGAATGCCGTAATCATGGATCGGATTTCTTGATTGGTCAACGCCTTGTCCAAACGCGTCTTCTCAACGTTGAGTATCTTGCCGCGCAGGGGCAGTATCGCCTGAAAATGACGGTCCCGCCCGGTCTTGGCGGAGCCGCCCGCCGAATCGCCCTCAACTAAGAAAATCTCGCATTTAGACGCGTCCCGTTCCGAGCAGTCTGCCAGTTTGCCCGGCAGGCTGGCCGATTCCAATACGGTCTTGCGGCGTGTGTTATCCCGCGCCTTGCGCGCCGCTTCACGCGCGCGTGCGGCGTTCAGGCATCGGTCAAGCAGCGCGCGGCCGATGGGCGGGTTTTCTTCTAAAAAAACGGAAAGCTGGTCGTATACCAACGTGTCCACGACGCCCCGTACCTCGCTGCTGCCGAGTTTGACCTTCGTCTGCCCCTCAAACTGCGGTTCCTGCATTTTAACCGAGATGATGGCCGTCAGCGACTCACGCACATCCTCACCCTTCAGGTTCGCGTCATTCTCCTTGATCATTTTATACTTGCGTCCGTAGTTGTTAATCACGCGGGTCAACGCCGCGTAAAAACCCATTAAGTGCGTACCGCCTTCCTTGGTGTGGATGTTGTTAACATAGGCGAAGGTGTTTTCGCTGTAACTGTCGTTATATTGCAGGGCCGCCTCCACATGGATGGTTCCCCTCGCGCCCACGATATGGATGGGTTCCGGAAACAGCGGTTCCCTGTGCCTGTTTAAATATTTAACATACTCACGAATGCCGCCCTCGTAACGGTATGCGCGTTCCTCCGGTTTCTCGCCGCGCAGGTCCGTCAGGCGTATATGCAGGCCGGCGTTCAGGAACGCCAAGTCCCGCATGTGGCTCTTGATGGTGTCAAAATGAAAGTCACCGGATTCGAAAATACCGTCCGGGTTGCCCTCTCCGCGCACATCCGGAAAGAAGGTGACGACGGTTCCGGTTCGGTCCGTCTCACCCACGGTTTTCAAATCGTAACAAACCTGCCCGCGTTCGTATGCCTGCTGGTAGACCTTTCCGTCCTGATAAACGGTGACCTCCAAACGCGAGGACAGCGCGTTGACCACCGCCGCGCCGACGCCGTGCAGCCCGCCGGACACCTTATACCCGCTGCCGCCAAACTTACCGCCCGCGTGTAAAATGGTCAAGCATACCTCCACCGCGGGCCGGCCGGTTTGCGGATGGATGCCTACCGGAAAACCCCGGCCGTTATCGTCCACGGTAATCGATCCGTTTCGGTTGATGATGATGTTAATCTGCGTGCAATAACCTGCCAGCGCTTCGTCTATCGCGTTATCGACGATTTCGTATAGTAAATGATGCAAACCTGTCGTGTCGGTGGAGCCGATATACATGCCCGGACGCTTGCGTACCGCTTCCAAGCCCTCAAGCACTTGAATTTGTGTCTCGTCATACTGGCCTTCCGGGGTGTCCGTAAACCTTTCCGAATCGATTATTGGGTCTGCCTGCCGTGTCGTGTCTGCCATGAACGCACCTTGCCTTTCCTGTAAAAAGAAGACTTTTCACGGCTTAATTATACCATAAATTGGGGCAAAAAGGAAGGATTTGCGCTATATATAAGGATGCGCACGAGCTTGGACATTAAAGCCATCAAGGGATTACTCGCCGCCGGTATGATGTTTATTCACACATACATCAACGGAAAAAAATTCGCTTATTTATATACTATTTTCGCCCAATGAGTTGTACAGAACATTCCCCGGTTGTTAATTAATCAAAGCGGCGAATCACCATAACCCCGCCGCAATGTGAAATTTGATGATACGATAACATACAAAAGGTATTTAATTTATCATTAAGTTCAGAGAAAACAAAATAAAATTCTTCATCATCCCATTCATCACCGCATAACTCTTGGCACTTTTCCATATCATCCCTATTTTGAAAACAAACATCCCCAATGATAATAACGCCTGTTTCGCTTATATGGTTCAATAGAGATATAATAAACGATATCTTTTCGTCATCTGTTAAATGATGCAGAGCGTATGTGCTAATAATAAAATCATATGTCTCCCCTGTTATTTCCGGCGGTAATCCCTTTGTGAAATCAAACTGTATCAGTTTTGATTTTGGCATTTTTTCTTTTGCCTTCTCTAACATTTTACTTGAAAAATCAATTCCTGTAATATCGTTCCCATTGTCATATAACCTTGTTGCCAGTATTCCTGTGCCTATACCAACATCTAAAATTTTCATGGGACATTTTTCCATAACTGTGTTATAAATAGCGTTCATTATTCTTTTATATCCAGCAAATGGATATTCATTCCCACCATCCGTAGCATTAACAGATTTATCGTAATTGTCAGCCCATATATCAAAACCGTGATTGTTTAACATGAACTCGCTCCCTTAAATTGAAATCTTATTTATAATGATAACTAATAATAATCTAAAACACAAAGTAAAAATTGTATGCATTAATTTACGAAAATCAATTCCTTAAAAACCATTGACATCACCAAGACGGCAGAATAGAATGAAGTGGGAGCGCTCCCTCACTTTTTAGTAAGTAACGGACGGCAAAATGAATATTAACGAGATCGCTAAAAAAGCCGGCGTGTCACGATCTACCGTGTCCCGTGTGCTTAATGACCATCCCCGCGTGAAAGCCTCCACGCGCCAGGATATCAGGCGGGTTATTAATGATTTGAATTATTATCCCAATGCCGCCGCGCGCTCGCTGGCCAGCCGGCGTACCGACGTGATAGGCGTACTGGTTTACAATATTACCCAACCTTTTTGGACGGGAGTCTTTTCGGGCATCGAGCAATATGTGACGCAAAATACCACCTATGGTATTTTTCTGGCCAACTGCAAAACACAAGTGAAGCTTCGCTTCATTCGTGAGGATCACAAGCAAAACTTAAAAAATCTCATCCAACGAGGGGTGGCCGGGTTAATTATTGCCTTGGGAAATGATTTGCATCAGGACGATCTGGAATACCTTCTTGCCTCGGGTATCCCGTTTGTCATCATCCAGAGTAATTTGCATGATGAGCGCATTGTCAGTGTCAATGTAGATAATGTGGCGGGGGCCTATCAAGCAACCCGCTATCTGCTTAAGTTAGGGCATCGTCAAATCGTCCATGCTGCCGGCCCTCTGGAGGGCAGTATTGCCCGCGAACGATTGGAAGGCTTTACGCGTGCCATGCGCGACGCGGACATACCGTTGACGGAGGACAGCGTTATCCGCAGCGGGTTCCTCTTTAACGACGGATACTGGAGCATGAAGCGCTTATTATCCGGCCAAGCGGAATGTACCGCCGTTCTGTTCGCCAATGACGCCGCTGCCTTCGGCGGATATCACGCGGCCAATGAGGCGGGTATTTCCATTCCCGGCAAGCTGTCAATCGTGGGGTTTGACCACCTGACCAGTGAAATGGATATTGCCGGCTTGCTTCCGGACTTGACGACAATGGGGCAGCCGGTCTCCGAAATCGGCAGTTCGGCGGCCGAGCTGCTCGTTACCAGACTCTCCGGCGGCGAATCTGTGGAACCGCTCACACTCCCCATGACGCTCTACGAAGGGCATACCGCTAAAAAAATTGCAAGGGGTGAACAATAACCATGATGGATGTGCGGGAAAAGTTATCCCAACTGTTTTCCCTGGAGGGAAAGGTGGTCGTGCTGACAGGCGCGGCGGGCGGCATCGGGTCAGAGTTAGCGCGTGGCATGGCTTC
>WRFT01000136.1 GCA_009776385.1 Clostridia bacterium | reverse complement strand
CGGAGGCCAGGCCATCAAAACGGCGTACTTCACACGTTAGGAGCCGGGGGAGGTTTCGATTCCTCCCCCACTACCCCATAACAACCCCCTTCCCCCTCGCAAACGACCGGGGTATAACATACACCGGATATACAGGCACACCCCGACAAACTGCATCAGTTCCACCGATGAAAACACCCAACTGAGCAAACGGGAGATATGAAATTCCCAATTGAGCAATGTTGAAGTATGCTATATAGGGCATGTTGAAAAAGCAGGAACAAACGAAGCTGTACAGAAAAGATATCAAAAAATGAAGCGCCTGAGTAACCTAATAGGGAAAAAAGGAGAGTATACAACTTCATGTGGTCAGAATGGACTAAGGAATGGGACAACTATTTCTCTCATACGAATATTAAATGTTATGAGTATAGTTGGACCGAACAAGAAGATGATACCGAGGTTTGGGAATTACTACAACAGCATATCGAAGAGCTTGGGGTAAGAAAAAGATACTACATGTACGCAATAGGAGATGAGAGATTCCCTATTCCAATTGTTGGTAGATGTAAGCTGCCATATAATCTGTGGGGTATGCGAAGTGACAGGAGATTTTCTAAGAATCGATGCTTTGAACTGGATTCAAGGCAAGGCTGAGAGTTGTTTTCTTCTCATGACAGAAGAAGATAGGCCATTAGAGGAGTTGATGAGTTATTTCGAGAAGGGCTTAATCAATAGAAAAATTCTTTCCGTAGATCGTAAATATTATATCGAGGTTAACTTTTATGACGTTAATTATATCAAGTTAATAGAAAATGAAGTCATCAAAGACGGTATAGTGGTTATGCTGCTTTTTTCGGACGGGACTTATCATTTTTGTTTCTTTATGAGGCGTGATTATCAAACGCCCTTACCGCGTTTCTTTTAATGTGTTTCTAAGCTTGGTATACACGCCGCCCATAAAATCTTCATTAAAGCCGCCGGGGCAGCTGATATGAACGGTCACGGTTTTTTTATTCACGCTTGCCACCTGCACGCGGCCCCGCACGATGGTGCCGTCCATCATCACGCCCCGGTAATCGTTATAAAAACCCGTCTTTTGCATCAGCGTGCGCTCCGCCTCGACCTTCTGCTCCCAGGTTACGTACCCGCCGCGAAGCGTTTCTAAAATGCCCTTGAGCTGCGTACGCATTTCCGCCTTGGATAGGGTGGCGTTGGTCGCCCGTATCTCGATGGACAAGAACGCGCGGTAATTATCCAGAACGTCCGCTTCCGGCTGCTGCAGCAAAATAATGCCGTCAACCGAATCGTCTACCTCCCAGTTGTCAGGCGCGCTGAAGCTGATACCCATCCGCGTCACATCATACTCACGGTAGGTAAACGTGAGTTTCGGGCGCGGCGTCGGGGTGGGCATATCGATGGGGTTCAATGGCATGGGTGTCGCGCCGGCGAACACGTATCCGGGCTGCGGCCCCAGGCCGGGAACATACTGCCCCTCCGGATTAATGTCTTCCTCTTGGGCGGGATTTAACTCCGCGTCCCAGTCGGTGACCGGCGGGTCCACGGGCACTTGTTGTATGACGGGCGCCGCCGTGGGCGCGGTGGTTGCCATGGAAGGGTCAAATACCAGTAAGTTTTCAATCTCCGGCTGCCGGCACGCGGACAGCAGCGGAAGCAGAAGCAGCGCCGCGATGAGCGGTTTCATGCGTTTTTTCATAGCCGCACCTCCGTTTTGGCCGAGGAAATAATCAAGAGTTCTATGGATGCTCGGGTACTAACTCCGCTTTATTCTATCAGTCCGGCTGTTTGGCGTCAATGGCAGGGTGATAGACGCGCCTGTCCAAGGACCAAATCTTCTCGGAAAAAGCGCCCGGCGGCGTGCGCGCCAGGATGCCGCGCATCTCATTGATACGCGCGTCGACAAGGTCTATCCAATGCAGAAGCTCCGCTTCCGGAAACATGGGCCTGCGGGGGCTGCCGTATTCCGGCTCGTTGTGATGGCTGATAATCATATGTTCTAAAAGCAGCACCGCCTCGCCCTGCACCCCTGCGCTTTGCGCGGCCTGCGCCAGCATCGCGACGCCGCGCACCAGATGCCCCACCAGAAGCCCGTCCGGCGAATAATCGGAAACGACGCCGTATATATCCGATTTCATTTCCGTAATTTTAGCCAGATCATGCAGAATAATTCCGGCCCGCAGCAGGTCCGCGTTAAGGAACGGATAGAGGGGCAGCATCGCGTCACACAGGGACAGCATGCCCGTTATATGATGCAAAAGGCCCGCCCGCTCGGCATGGTGCAGCTTTTGAGCCGCTGGAAAATAATACAGGTGATCTCCGGCCATCTTTAGCATTTGACGGCATATCGCGCGGATATCCGGGTTCTGCATACCCTCGACAGCGGCCGTGACGCGGTCCGCCATCACCTGCGGATCCTCCGGGGCGCTGTGCGTTAACAGCGAAATATCCACCTTGTCCTGCGGTTCCGCCTGGCGCATCTTCTCTACACGGAATTGCATCCGCCCGTTGTATTCCTGCATGAGGCCGCGCGCCTTCACCACCGCGCCTATCGGCGGGGGCGGCACGGAGCCGTCCCACAGTTTGGCGTTTATCTCGCCGGACTTGTCCCCGAGCGTCATGTCCAGATAACGGCTGCCGTTGCTGGCGGCGCGCTGCTCGCTTTGCCTGACTAAAAAGAAGCCCTCGTACCGCGTATCCTTTTCAACCGTCATAATCCCCTGCATATCCATCCTGTTCCTTCACTCCTTGAGCCGGCGCGCCCGTTCTGTCCAGGCTAATAAACGTCAGCCATTCTTCCCGCCACGCGAGTTTCACCAGCCCCTGAGGGCCGTTACGCTGCTTGGCTATACTCAGCTCCGCGACATTTTTATTTTCCGTGGCCTTGTTATAGTAATCCTCCCTGTGCAAAAACATCACCACGTCCGCGTCCTGTTCAATGGCGCCGGAATCCCGCAGATCGCTGAGCACGGGCTTTTTTCCATCCCGTTTTTCGGGCGATCGGTTCAACTGCGCGCACGCGATGACGGGCACATTCAGTTCCAGCGCAATGGTCTTTAGCTGCCGTGAAATCTCGGATACTTCCAACTGCCTGTTTTCCGAGCGTTTGTCCGACGCCATCAGCTGCAGATAATCAACCATGATCAGGTCCAGCCCCTCCGTTAGGCTCATTTTTCGGGCCCGCGTGCGTATCTGCGAAGGCTTAATACCGCCCGTATCATCAATATACAGCGGAACATGCTTAAGCATTTTCATGGCGTCGTATATCTTCTTCCAATCATCCTGCCTAAGAAAGCCCGAACGGACATTGTGCATGTTGACCCGCGCCTGTGAGCAAAGCATCCGCATGATAATCTGCTCGCGCGGCATTTCCAGGCTGAATACGGCCGTCTTCTTGCGTTTCATCATCGCCGCGTACTGGCATATGTTCATGGCCAGGCTGGTCTTTCCCATAGAGGGCCTGGCGCCGATGAGAATCAGCTCGCCCCCGTGCAGGCCGGTTAAAAGCTTGTCCAGATCGGCAAAACCCGTAGGTATCCCGGAATATTCCCCCTTGAGGCGGGTATACTCTTCCATTTTATTCACGGCCACGTCCAGCAAGGCATCGATGGGCGTAAGCCTATCGCCCAACGCCCGGCGCATGGCGATATCAAACACGGCTTCCTGGGCTTGGCTGACCACTTCTTTAAGGGGAGCCTGCTGCTTATAACTCTCCTCGCGAATCCGGTCCGCCGCGCGAATAAGCTTGCGGAACGTCGATTTTTCCAGCACGATGTTGGCGTACGCCCGAACACCCGCGGGCGCGGGAACGGAGCGGATAAGCGCGATTAAATACTCCGCGCCGCCCGTTCCTTCCGATAAGCCCTTTCTTTCCAACTCCGCGTTGACAGTGATAAAATCCACGGCGCCTCCCTGCCCCAATACCGCCATGCAGGCGGCGAAGATCTCACGGTGCGCGGGGGCGTAAAAATCGTCGCTTTCCAGCATCTCCGCGGCAACGTTTAGGGCTTGCGCGGATTGCAGAATGGCGCCCAATACCGATCTTTCGGCGCCGTCATGATTCGGCAGGGACGCGGAGGCGTTGATATCCTGTTGCATTCAGGCTCCTCTCATTCGGCGGTCTTCTTTTCATCTTTTACCACACGCACGGTCATCTCCGCTGTAATTCCCTGATACAGCCATACCGACAGGGGGGAATCCCCCAACTGGCGGATTGGCTCCTTCAGCTCTAAGCGCCGCTTATCGACGGTAATCCCGTGCTGCGCGGTAATTGCCTCGGCGACTTCCTGCGCGGTAACGGACCCGTACAGCCTTCCCGTGCTGCCGCATTTGGCGTGAATGACGATGGGCTTTCCGCGCAGTTCCCCGGCCCGCTGCATCGCCTCTTCCCGGCGCTTCTGCTCGCGGCCCGCCTCGCGATTCCGTTTTTCCTCAATTTCCTTTACCGCGGCGGGCGTCGCCTCCATGGCCCATTTTTTAGGGAAGAGATAGTTCCGCGCGAACCCGTCCGATACGTTGATAATCTGCTCCTTCTTACCGGTCCCCTGCACATCCGTCAATAAGATGACCTTCACCGCGCATCTTCCTCCTTTTTCGGGCGCAAGCCCCTTCTGTCCGTCAATTGTTCCGCGATACCCATGATGAGGGGAACTTGATAGAACAACAATGTCACAAGCGTCATGACGGCGCGGCGCTTTGCCCGCGGCCACCCGCTTTTTTTCTGCCAAAAAGACCAGGCCGCCAACCCTTGCGTGACCAGCGCCACCTTAAAAAGTGTCCGCATCATCACCGCCGCCATCAAAACCGCCGGGTTTGCCGTTACCAGGGGGATGACATAGCCTGCCGCCATGAACCCGGCCATCCGCGCCATGCCCTCGGTTAACCGCCACCGCTCGAAGGGCTCCGGTATCCGCAGCGGAATACCGCTTTTACGGGCGCGCATAACCGGAATCATCACCATGGCCAGGGCGCCGACACCCGCGTAGAGGAGGAGCCCTGCCGGGATTGCCTGTGACAGCAGCAGCTTTAAGGAGGTGGTAAAGCTGGCCAGCAACTCCTGTCTGACGGCGGGCAGTAACGCCGCCCCCGCAGCGTTTTGAGCCTTCGCCAGCGCGGGCGTCATGCCGGCCAAACCAACCCGGTTGAAAAAAATCAACCATTCGTCACAGGACGAAAGCCGGCTTATCGCCCGCACCATCGCTTCGGCCGCTCCCGATACGATGTCCGTGCCGAAGCGCAGAACCGCCAGCGGTAAAAAAAGCGCCAAACCCTCCAATAACACCATCAAGTTGACCTTCAGCTGCGTGTTAAATG
>WRFT01000135.1 GCA_009776385.1 Clostridia bacterium | reverse complement strand
GTTGGGGTCATACAACCAGTTTGGCCCTTTTATTCCAAGTGTTCCCAAAACGGCGTTTAAAATACCATAGCTCGGGTCTAATATCCATGTAAAAACAATCGCCACTGCGACGCCGGATACAATGGCGGGCATATAAAACACCGTCCGAAAAATGCCGACGCCCTTGTAAGGTTTGTTTAATGAAATGGCTATCGCAAAGGCGATGGCAATGGTCAGCGGCACGGCAAACAACGCGTAACGTACCGTAATCCATAAGGTCCGGTAAAACTCCTGGTCCTTAAAAATGGCGATAAAGTTAGTAAGCCCGATGAAGTCTGCCTTTCCGATGATCGACCAATCGGTCATGGAGATATAGGCGGCGGCAACCATAGGGAAAACCGTGAATACGGCAAGCCCGACGACCCAGGGCAGAACAAAAAGGAAACCCGCTCTGCTTTGATGTTTCAATCAGCCCACGCCCCTTTCCGACTTAATATGCGGTTTATTGTTTCCGGTTTGCCAGCAGCTTTCGGCTTTCCTCCGCAATCGCTTTCGCTTCACTGATGTAATCAAAGGTGGTATCGTTCAGCATTTTCACATACAGGCGCACCCACAGGAAGGTGTTAATTTCGTTCCACTCCGGTATATAGTTTGCCGACCGGGCTTGATTTAATACAATTTGAATTGTTTCCAGTGCGCCTTCCTTACGCGGGTCAATTTTAGCGACATTACCGACAGTCCCCTTAATCGGGGGCGCGACTTTCCATTCAAAAAAGGCCAGCGTCAGGGTTTCCAAAATTTCATAGGCCAAAGCGTTGTCTTTCAAATTGATATCCATCACGGTAGAGGCCGTCCAGTCAAACGACGAGGCTTGGCCGTTTAAACCGACCGGCATGGGAGCGTATCCTATTTCAAACCGTTCGTCTTCCGGCAGTTCGGATGCCCTGCGCTCGAAGTCGTCTTGAATACCGCCCATAAACATGGCGGAGCGTTGCTTGACAAACCATACATCCCGTGTACCAAGGCTGGCAACCTCGCTGAAGGATGGTGTGATTCCCCCACTTAGTATGTTATTTAAAATGTCCAACCCCTTGAGCGTGGCATCCGAGTCGATTAAAACATCCGTTCCGTTTGATGCGATAATATCGCCGCCGCCGGCCCAGATAAATGTTTCAATATTCGGCCAGCCGTCCACGATATAACCGTATTGCTTATAATCGTTGCCAAATGAGTCCTTTTGTACTTTTGTCAAGCTTTTTGCGGTATCGATGAAAGCCTGCCAAGTCCAATCGTCATCAAAACGCGGATACGCAACACTCGCATCGTCGAACAGGTTTTTGTTAAAGTAGACCATCATGGGGTTGGCAATCCACGGAAGACCGTAGTACTTGCCCTGATACTCTGCGGAAGACAGAACGCCTTCATAGAATTGATCGGGTTTCAACGTTTCGCTTTTTGAAAAAGGCTCGGTAATGTCCGCGATGGCGCCCAGCGAGGCATACTTTGAAATAAGTTCCTGTGTCAGCCAAAAGAAATCCGGCGTTTTTTTAGACGCGATATACGTGGCGATCTTCACATAATAATCGGATGGGATACTCAGGACGCTGATTTGGTACTTGCCGGCGGCTTTCTCGTTGACACTGTCGATGATTGCCTGAAACTCCTTCAGTTCCGTCCCGGCGGCCCAAGTGGCGATGGTAAAATCAGTCTTAACTGCCTCAACACCTTTATCAGTGCCTTGTTCAACACCCGTTTCCGTGCTTTTTTCAACAGGCGTACTGCAGCCGCTTACGATTGATAGCAAAATAGCGGCCGCCAAGATAAGACACACGGCGTGTTTACCCTTTTTCATCGTAACCCTCCATTCATTAAGTAGTAACAATCTCGCCAAACCCTTCAAACGGATAGTCAATGACAGTCCGCCCCTGGCATGTATCTCCCAAACCGCTGTAGAGGTCTGCTTTTCCGTCTTCCCGCATCACAAGTCCGGAGGTGAACGCGCAATCCGTCAGCCCCGGCCTTTTGGCGGGGTAGTCCGGGTAGCAGCCCCTTGTTGCCAAGATTTTTTCATCCAACAACCGATTGCCGTTAGGATCCATCACAAAGGATGTATTGACATATACATAAAGCGTCTCCCCATGCCGATCCTCGGATACGAAGCTTTTATGGGCAATAACCCCAATCATACCGGAACTGAGCAAATAGCATTGGTTGCAGCCGCCCCATTCTTCGTATTGGAACAGCCCTTCCACAATGGGCGCGGTTTCTACCGCCTCGGCTGTTAGGGACATAAGATTAGGGATGACAGTGAACCCAACGATGGATTCTGAGCCGTACTTTTTCTTAATCGCTTCGCTCCTCGGCCTTGAAAACACACCGATACCTTGCGGCATTTCTACCAACCGGATGTCCTTCATACAGTCCGGCCCCGTGGTGAAGTATGTTAAATCATTTAATTGTGTCCCTTTATAAAAATAGCCAAAATAGGTATCAATTTGACCGGCGCTGTACCGGACATGGGTACCGCCAAGAACCAAATCACCGTGAATCATACTGACATACGGGTCTTCCAACTGATAAATCATACTGTCCTTCACCAGGGTATAGGTATCCGTCCCCGACTTTTCAAACAGGCGCACCCACGAACGAGCCCAATCCGCACGCTTTTCCATCCTGCCGAAAATGTATTCCTTTCCCTCGTGGATAAAAGGAATGGAACAATTGTAAATATCAAATCCGTCAACGCCGTAGAAACACAGCAGAGCGCTTTGTGTATGCTTGCGTTCCCGTTCAAACTTTTCTTTTTTTTCTTTTAAAGTCAATGTCATCTTCCTCTCGTCATTAGAAAAACACGTGTTGCACCGCATTTGCTTAAGTGAAAGGAGGATAAATCGGATGCTAAAACCGTCCCGCTTGATAACGATGAGACGATGTGAAACATATCTTTACTGTCTTTAGCATATAGAAACCACGCGCGTTTGTCAACCTTGTTTAAGGAAACGGACGAATGGTGATGCGTGTCCCGTCGCTGACGCACTTTATCGTTCCCAGTAAATCCGTACGAAAAACCTTTACATCCGCGTCGCGAAGCCTTGATAAAGTGTTCTCATGCGGGTGGCCATAGGTATTATTCGTTCCGCACGAAATGACCGCATAAGCAGGCATGACTTCGCGTAAAAAAGGATATGTGGTGGACGATTCACTACCGTGGTGCCCGACTTTTAATAAGTCCGCGAAAAGGTTATAACCGGCGTTCAGCATATCCTGTTCCGAGGGCCTTTCAGCGTCGCCCGTCAATAAAAACCGGGTATCGCCGTAAGTTACCATCAAAACCAGTGACATGTCGTTCGTGCTGCTGTATGTTCGCAGCGGCGCCAGTATCAACACTTCGGCGGAACCGAGTGTCAGCGATGTTCCCGCGCGCGGGATTTGCAAGGTTACCTGCTGTAAATCAAGGTATTTGATAAAATCTCTAAAAGCCTTGCTGTTGTAGGACGCCATGGAGGAAAACGCCGTATCGGCCAGGGCATAGTTCAACGCCCCTGCCAGACCGCCGACATGGTCTTCATGGGGGTGGGTGGCAATAATGTATTTTAAGTGCTCAACGTGCAGGCGTTCAAGAAACGCGTATACAAACGATGAGTCCGCCGCATTTCCGCCGTCGATGAGCATAGCCTCGCCCTCACATAGGATGAGTGTGGCATCTGCTTGGCCGACATCCAGAAAATAGATGATAAATGGCTCGGTATCGGTGGGTATCGGCGCGACGAATACGATGAGCAGTACGCCTATCAGCACAGCGAGCAACCGTCTCAGCTTCATATCATCACCTCTTTTAATCATTATAACATGACGGGCAAGGGGAAATACGGCTCATCATCGCGAACGCAGTGCGGCGATTCAGGGTTCCTTGCTTTATCATAATAATCTGGATTAAGGCGTAATAAATGTTAAAACTGGATTGCCGCGCTCCGCTCGCGAAGACGGAGACGCGGTGTTCGTTCATCCCATCAATACATTCCCCAAGACACGTCTTCGCGAGCCGCCGAAGGCGGCGTGGCGATCCAGGGTTCTCCTTCTCCGTCATCGCATCATTCCCCTTGGCACGTCTTCGCGAGATGCCAAAGGCATCGTGGCGATCCAGCTGTCCCTCACCCCTAACCACTGACCACTAATTTCTAACCCCTAATCCTTCACATCTCCCAACCTAATAGACTTACCCCATTATTATCGCATTATGATATGATATAAACAAAATCACCATCAACACAGAGGGGGTTCACGGTATGGCAGGGGCACCCAATCAAAGGATGAAGCTCTTACACCTCATGAAAATACTGCTGGAAACGACCGATGAGCAGCATCCGATGACTATGGCGGATATGGTAAAGGCGCTTGCCGCTTACGACATCAAGGCTGAACGGAAGTCTCTATACACCGATATAGAACTGCTGCGGCAATTCGGTTTAGAAATTGAAATGCAGCGGGGTAAAACGGTCGGTTACTTTATTACAGATAGGCAGTTTGAACTGCCGGAGCTTAAACTGCTTGTTGACGCCGTGCAAAGCTGTCGTTTTATTACGAATAAAAAAAGCGATGAATTGATAAAAAAGTTATCATCCCTTACAAGCGGCGCGCAAGCCAAACAACTGCGCCGGCAGGTTTTTGTTGCGGGCCGCGCAAAAACGATGAATGAAACCGTCTATTACAGCATCGATCAAATTCATTGCGCCATCAATGATAATAAAAAAATCATATTCAAATACTTCGATTATGATGTTAATAAAAACAGAGTGTTCCGAAAGCAAGGCGAATTATACACGGTGACACCCGTGACCCTTTGTTGGAACGATGACAATTATTATCTTATTACCTACAGTGAACGGTATAAGGATTTTACGCATTACCGAGTAGACCGAATGCACGGCGTAGAGGGGTTGCAAGAGGATGGCGACCCGTTTGACAGACGCAAATTTAGTATTACCGAATACGCAAAACGCGTGTTCGGCATGTATTCGGGAGAAACCGTACGCGCGAGGCTGGCCTTTGATAACAGCCTTGTCAATGTGGTGCTGGATCATTTCGGTAGGGATGTACATATGCTTTCGTCCGAGGACGGCCGGTTTGAAATTTCGGTTCATGTTTCAGTAAGCCCGGTATTCTTAGCTTGGATGTTTACCTTTGGCGGGCTCGCCGAAATCAAAGCGCCGGACAGCCTGATTGCGGCCATGAAGGAACTAATCATAAAGAACAAACAGGTATATTTTACCGAATAATCCAACTGTCCGTACTATTGGACACTGTTTATGGTGTAATGATGACATAAATAGAAGGAGGTGCTCGTCATGTACGAAAAGAGCCGTAAACTACTGGACT
>WRFT01000134.1 GCA_009776385.1 Clostridia bacterium | reverse complement strand
ACCGCAACTCATTGGTCACACAGGCAAAACGGGCTTTCGTCAACCATTTGCCGAACCTGTCTGTGACAAATCTGTGCGAGGAAAAAGATAATTATGGCGCGCACTGCGTTTTTTCAACCTATCAAACCATGATGAACTGCATCGACACGGCTATGGATGAGCAGGGCAAGCTGTTCACCTGTGGTCATTTCGACTTGCTGATATGCGATGAGGCGCACCGCTCCATATACAACAAGTACCGCGATATTTTTAATTACTTCGATGCTAAACTGGTTGGGCTGACCGCCACGCCGAAGGATGAAATTGATAAGAACACCTATGATGTTTTTGATTTGGAAAACGGCGTTCCCACCTATGGCTATGAGTTGGCTCAAGCGGTTAAGGACGAATACCTGGTGGATTTTGTTTCGGTTGAAACAAAGCTCAAATTTATAGAGCAGGGCATTTTATATGAGGAATTATCCCAAGAGGATAAGGCCGTTTATGAAGATACCTTTACCGATGAAGACGGCGCCTTGCCCGAAAGAATCAACTCGTCCGCCCTTAACGATTGGATTTTTAACGAAGACACCATTAAAAAAGTGATCAACACCCTCATGACCCATGGGCTTCGTGTCGGATACGGCGAAAAGATGGGAAAGACCATCATTTTTGCTAAAAACCATTTGCACGCCGAAAAGATACACGAGTTGTTCGGAAAAGAATACCCAAATTTGCCGGGTTACACAAAAGTCATTGATAACTACATGACATACGCGCAAAGCGCGATTGATGAGTTTTCCGAGCCTGATAAATTGCCGTGCATCGCCATTTCGGTGGATATGCTGGATACCGGAATTGATATTCCGGAAATTTTAAACCTGGTGTTTTTCAAAAAAGTCATGAGTAAGGCGAAATTTTGGCAAATGATCGGGCGCGGCACGCGCCTTTGCCCGGAACTGCTGGACGGCGAGGATAAAAAGCAGTTCTATATCTTCGATTTTTGCGGCAACTTTGAGTTTTTCAGGGAAGGCAACCGCTCCGAAGTCCCCGCGGTGTTAGCGCTGCAAAGCGCGGTTTTCCATCTAAAAGCGCAGCTCGCGCTCAAGCTGCAAAGCATAGAGTATCAAACGGAAGAACTCATCGCGTTTCGCGACGGCTTGGTGCAGGACATGGCCGCCAAAGTCAAGGAGCTTAACCGCGATAACTTTGCGGTGCGCCAGCATTTAAAACATGTGGACATGTATTCCGCGCCGGAAAATTATATATCGCTGACATACGAAGACACACTGACTATAAAGGAGGAACTCGCCCCGCTGATACTCCCCGACGACGATGACGCGAACGCCGTGCGTTTTGACGCGTTGATGTACGGTATCGAGCTTGCGTATATCGAGGGTAAAAAATACACCCGCGCGCGGAATGATTTACTAAAGAAAGTCAGTATCATAGCCGGTATCGCCAACATACCCGAAATTATGGCGCAGTCGGATTTGATTCACAAAATGCTTCACACAAACTATTTGGAAACAGCCGGTATGAAAGAACTGGAAAACATCAGGGTCAATCTTCGTCATTTAATGAAATATATTCCGCGGGGGCAAGTAAAATACACGGTCAATTTTGACGATGATATCTTGTCGCTTGAGTTTAAAGATTCCGAGTTGGATAATGACGATTTGAAAAACTACAAGGCGAAAGCCGAGTTCTATATCCGTCAAAATCTAGATCATATCGTTATTGCAAAGCTGAAAAAGAATGTGCCGCCGACAGGGGAGGATATGAAGGCCTTAGAAAAAATTCTGTGGAGCGAAGTGGGAACCAAAGCGGATTACGATGCCGCAATAGGGTCTAAACCGATCGGAGAATTCGTCCGTGAAATTGTCGGGTTGGATATGAACGCCGCCAAAACGGCGTTTGCTGACTATTTAAATGAATCCGAACTGGACAGCCGTCAGATTTACTTTGTGAACCAAATCGTAGAATATGTGGTCCGCAACGGCATCATGAAGGATTTATCCGTCATGCAGAGCGCGCCGTTTACCGATAGGGGCAGCATGGTTGAGATATTCACGAACTTAACCGTTTGGGAAGGCATTCGGACGGTTATCAATACGATAAACGCGAATGCCCGCGTTGCGTAAAGAAGCAGAATAAGCGAGGAAGTCGCCACATCAAAAAAATGTTGTACACACACGGATAAATGCCTATACTGTGGGTCAGGCATGTATAAAGGCAACACGGAAAGGAATACATAATGACCGAAATAGAAAATTTCTATCAATTGGTAACGTTTGGCAAGCCGGAGTTTATACCGTGGCGGACGCCCGACCATCACGCGGCGTATTTGGGCGCGTATCATGAAAACTTTCAGGGGCAAAGCCACAGCAGCCCGGTGGGTACCGTTTGGACCGACGTTTGGGGCGTCACCTGGAAAAAGGAGTTTAACGGCGTGATGGGCTTTCCCGTTCATTGCCCGCTGGCCGATTTGACCCAACTCGACGATTATGCCTTCCCCGATTTGAATGATTCGAAATACACAGCAAGGCTCTACGAGCGGGCGGGTCAAGCCGAAGGTTTATTAATCAGCGGCGCGCATAACAACCTGATATGGGAAAAGGCGTATTTTCTGGTCGGCATGGAAAACCTGATGGTCTATCTGTACACGGAACCCGCGCTTGTCAAAAAGCTTTTCCGGCGTATTATGGATTTTCAGCTGGCGCTTGCCGAACACAACATCAAGGCCGGCTGCAAGATTATCGCGATGGGCGACGACTTGGGCACGCAGACCTCATTGCTGATGGGCATGGACACGTTCAACACGTTTCTTCTGCCGGAGTATGAACGCATATTCGATTTTTATAAAGACAAAAATGTCGTGATCAACTTTCATTCCTGCGGGTATATCGAGCCGCTGCTGGATACCTTCATCAAGCTGGGGGTTAACATTCTAAACCCCGTCCAGGCCAGCGCGAATGACCTTGAAAGCGTACATAAACGCGCCAAGGGCAAGCTCATTTTGGAAGGCGCGGTCAACAGCGATGTGGTGTACGGCGGCACGGAAGAAGAAATACGAGGCCTGGTGCGCCGCCGCATAGACCTGTTGGGCAAAGACGGCGGATACATCTGCTGCCCCGATCAGGGCTTGAATTTTCCGCCGAACAATATCAGAATTTTAGAAGACGAAGTGGCCGCGTACGGAAAAATCGGCTAACCATTGCAGCATATAGTCAGGCTAGCGGTACATGCGTTCCGTTTACCACTTCATCCCAATGAGGTATGGACACGGAAGCGCCCTTCCTGGAAACGGAGACGGAGGCGGCAATGGAAGCCAGCCGCAGGGCGTCTTGAATGCCCTTGCCCTTGATGACGGCGTTGATATAGTATCCGGTGAACGTATCGCCCGCCGCCGTGGTATCCTGTACATGGGTCCGGTAGCAGCCGTGCCGGTAGGTGTTTGGCCCGAAGCGGCACAGGACGCCCTCTTTGCCGAGAGTCAGTATAATAACGCTGCCCGCGTACAAGGTTCCCATGGTGTTGAGGATGGCATCCGGATCGGCCTGCCCCGTCAGCAGGCCGCCCTCGATTTCGTTAAGCAGCCACCAATCCACCAGGCCTAACGGATAACGCAGGATATCCGGCGAAAAAGGCGAGGGGTTAAAGGCAACAATCATCCCCTTGGCCTTGGCCGATTGCATGGCATAGGCGATGCGGCTCACCTCGTTTTGCAGTATCAGCACATCGCCCTTGCCGAAAGAGGCCAAAGCCCTGTCGATAAAGGCCTCGTCTAGTTGGTGATTGGCGCCCGGATACAATATGATGCTGTTTTCCCCCTCCGGTGTGACCTGTATCATGGTGTGGCCGGTGGGATGGCTGCTTTGAACGACCAAACCGGTGTCTACGCCCGCGTCTCTTAACTGCTTTATCAAATAATCACCGTCATCGCCTACCATGCCCGCGTGGGTCACCTCGCCTCCGGCGCGCGCCACGGCAATGGATTGGTTAAGCCCTTTGCCGCCCGGGAAAATTTGGCGGGAGGTGGACGATAGCGTCTCGCCCGCCCGCGCGAAATGCGGAACGGCGTAGACATAATCGATGTTCAAAGACCCGATGTTCAAAACCCGCGGCATAAACACATTCCCCTTACGCGATGGTGATGCCGCGATAACCGCAGCGGCTGCCGTTTTGCACGGAAAGCCCGATGGCGCCCGTCAGATAGGGGCGCGTTTCATCGGTAAAAGTGATGCATTCCACGCCGTCAACCCATACGGTAAAGCGGTTCCCCTGAGCCCGTATGGTGAGGGTATACGCATGTCCCTTTTCCCAGGCGAAGTCTGTTTCGCACAAAACACGGTATTTGCCGGACTCGTTCTTCATTAAACGCAGCTTGCCGCCCCCAACAAAGGAGAAGCCCGCGGCATACGAACGCATGGCGCCCTGTACCCGAATGTTGACGTAATGATCATGTCCCATGACGGGCTGCAGCACGAAGCCGGCGGTATAATCCTTCCAGTCATGGCGGCCGGTATACATTTCGGCGTAATCCGCGCAGGACAGGTTCAGCATATCATCCTCAATAAAGCACAGGCCTTTCATCACGGTAAACTGGCTGAGCGTTTGCTGTGTTTCACCGCGCTTGGCTTCTTTTAGCCCGGTTAAAGTAACCTTGTAATTCGGTTGGCCTTCGAAGTAAAAATCGTCAATAAAACAGACAAGCGATTCCGGCTGGTTGGTTTTTCCTTGCATTTCAAAGGCGAAACCGGCCTCCTGAATCAGCTCCGCGTCGGGGATCGTAAAGGATAAAGCCGCCCATTCCCCTTTTGTGGGTTCGTGGAGGTCTCCCAATAAAACGTTACCCGTCGCCGCGTCTTTTGCGTATAAACGAACCCGGCAGTCGCTGCCGTATGTGGGAATGAGCACGCTGCCTCGGATGGTCTGCCCCGGATACAATAGGGGCGAAAAACTAACCCCATAGCCATTGGCGTCAAAATCATGGCGGAACAAGTGGGTCCGCTTAAAGACATACACGCTCTCTTTGGTATGGTAGGGCAGCTTGACATGCACTTTCAGCGAGCGTTTGCCCGTTGCGGCTTCCTCCCGCGAGTTGGTCAGGGCGGCCTGGCAGTCGGCCTTCGGGTCTTCCCGGCGCACCTCCATGGCATGGGTGGAGCCCGGGAACTCAAAATGGCAGCTGTCTATGCGTTGGTTAATTAGCATGTCCCACGGTTCCGGCAGTTCCTCACCGGCTACCCGACAGGCCATCTTGGCAATATAGGCCGCGCCGAAGGGGATATCCATGATGTTCATACTGCCCATCGTACTGGCGGTGGCAAGGAAATCGTTAACGGGCTTACGCCATTTGTAATAGTCTATGCCTTCCGTGCCGCAAGTAACGCCCATTATTGCGCCAAGATT
>WRFT01000133.1 GCA_009776385.1 Clostridia bacterium | reverse complement strand
TTGTTGCAAAGCTCCCTCAACCGCCCGCCATTCCTGGGCATACTCCCCGAAGGAACGTTCCTTGTCCTGCACCGTTATCCGGAGTGATTCCGTTTCAATGGGAAGGCTGTCTTGTGTGACACAGCCGACCGTGACCGCTTTCCAGTGTCTTTCTGATATATTTAAATGTAAAGTTTCCCGGATGACGGTAAGATACTGTGCGGTTTGATTACCAAGAAAAATCAGGATAGCCGGCGTCTGCGGTATCACAACAACTTCTTGGGTTAAAAGGCGGTCATGGTAAACCCGAAGCCTTTCTACGCAACCTTGAATGTTCATTTGCTATCACCCGTAAGCCTTCTTATCATTCCGGCTCTCCCCAAACAACCGTCTGCGGCTTTAACCGCAGACGGTTGTTCGGTTTAGCGTTAGATTAAATGGATGTTCTGAATCCAAATGCGCGGGACTCCAATTGGCTGATCATCTTTTTTCTAAACTCAATCAAAGTATTTTTAGCATTGAGCGATATGCCCAGTTTATCGGGCTTGGCTGCGGTAATCTCCTCAATCTCCAATTGCAGTGCCTTTTTTAACTCGCTCGCTCTCTTCTTAAAACCATCCATTACATCCGCGTCTAATTCTTCAATCAAGTCCGTGTTATCACGTTCCATTTTTTGCAGCTGTATGTGCATGCCATGGTTGCTCGATTCCCCGGAATTCGCTTCGATTAGTTTTCCGGCTACACCGCATTCGGTTCCAAAGATGGGATGGTATTTATCCGAGTAAGCCTTGTCTTTTACCGCGTGATAGAACGTGACCCGCGTTTCCGGGCTGAACTGGTATTCATATGTCAGCTTGTTTTTAGTTTCAAGAATACCAAAAGCCAGCAAATCGGCTAAACGCGCAGCGGTCTCGTAAAATTTTAACAGCCATTGTTCTCTTGTTTTAAGCTCATCAATTGCCTTCCTGACCGGCCCGAAAATATCACTCTTCGCCGCCTTGCGCACAAGAGCGGGCGCTTGCAGCAGCATATCATACGCTAACTCCGTATCTGCACCTTGATAGGTAGATCGAATATTCGGATCCATTTGCAGTTGCATGTCGCTTCGGCGTGAGAGTATCTGCCCGAATTCCGCTTCCGCTTGGTCTGAGGTAACCTTATCTTCCGCAATTTTTTGATGCAGTTCCTTGACGGTTTCTTCGTAAAAACTTCCAGCCGCCTCATACACATGCATTATGCCCGTGTTCGGATCTATTTTAATGACATTGTTTGCCATCAGGTCGTTTATTAAGTGAATGTTCCTTTCATCCTCGTTCGTTTGAAAGTCGTTATTATATTTTTCCGAACGGGCCTTCCGCGGCAGGGCATTGGGTAAATAGCGCCAGTTCTTTGCCTTGTCAACCTGCGATTCCCAAAGATGGGTCCCGTAATGAACGCCTCTCAGGCAGTGCGTGATATAATCTTGTTCGCAGCTCTCCAACGGCCCGTAATGGTATAATGACACCGCGTCTATGGATTTTATCCAAAAGATGCGATCCGTTATGGCGCTGACCTTAATGTCTCTCCTGTTGTTTTGCATTGCGCCTGCTAAACCGGAAGCGTTTTGGGGGACAGTAACATACTCATATGGCACTGTATTTGAGCTGCTGTTAATAGAATCCAGGTTATTTGCAATAAACATGGGGGAGGCTTGCTGTTGTAATGTTTCCCCAATTCCGTCTATCACAGCTTTTACATTCAATACGCCTATCCCGTCGGTATATTCCGGATACTGCAAGACCCATACTTCCAGCAGCGTCTTCGAATTGAACTCTTTAAAAAAACGATTTACAATCCGCTGTAAGTTTGCCTTGATGTTCGTTGATATTGTTTCATTGGACCTTTCATCATGTAGCAGCCATAATTTCTCCGATGATACCCTTTTCTTTTTACCTGTGCCTTCATCAAAAATATAAGGGGCCATCATGTCGCTGAACAGTTTCATTAACATATCATTATTGCGGGCAGAAGTCATATACCTGTTGCTTAATTCTTCCACAATCCTTTGTGTCGGCACCAAATTGCAGTAATAACTCGGTATGGTTTGGCGATACTCGGCGGTATGTGTAAATCTTTCGTTGCTTTTGTACAGCCTTACCAGTTCCGTCAGTATCCTCACGTAAACCTTTACGATGTGCTCGTTAAAATATTCCAGTTTTTCGATCATCCGCGCGTATAGCCTGGCATAAGCATCTTTCGTATAATGCTGCCGAAGGGCGGTTATCGCCTCTTCGCAAGCCGTATAATACCGTTTAGCCGTCCCTCCGTTTTGTGAGGGGCATATCGCTCTCGTCTTGATGACTTTATACTCCGGTTCTGCGCGCTGGACCGCCTGATCGTATATGGCTTTTTGACGATCCCGGTCTGTTTTTGCCGCCGTTTCTCTCGCCTTTAGTGTTTGCAGTAGGCAATAGTTTCCCGTAATGCTTGGTGCGAAACCGTCCGATTCCTGTTCATACAAACCCGGCTTCAAGTCAATCAAGCGGCTGGTATAAAAAGGCCCGTATTCCGGTGTGCTAAACTCCGTAATTAACGTTTGGATAAAGTCCTCCGCCTTCTTTTCGATGGCTTGATTCATATCCTGGCTGCCCGCCAGCATTAGCGCTTCCCGGTAGTTTCTTGTTACTTTGTCTATAATTTCACTATGGGGCGCCAAATCGGAAGAAGCTCGAATCTGCTTGACAGGCGCGGTTCTGGGATCTCGGCCTTTAACGTTGGCAAAGACATTGGTGATATCCTGCTGTACCACTTTATCTACTAAAGCCGTAAAACTGCTTTCATCAAACCCGTTGGGAGAAACATCATATATTTCACGGATTTTTTCAAATAACAGGATCCCTTCTTGAAGGATGAGCTCCTGCCAGGGGATCTGCCCGTTGGTGGCACCGATGGCTGTGTATTTTTTAATCACTGGGTATTTCTGCGTCGAGTTTTTAACATATGAATCTACATTGTCGCGGTACTGGGTGTAGCTAAACCCAAAATCCGCCTTTTTATCACTGTCGTTAGCCTCTTCCTCTTTGGCGAACATATTGGTTATATATTCCGCAACAACGCCGCGTAATAGTTCATAGGCATGCTGCGGAGCATCTCCTGCGACATTCATGCTGCTTAAGAGTATGCAGTCCTTAAACGGCGGTGTATCCCAACGGATAGTGATGTTTTGCGCATACTGCTGGCTAAATTCTTCATACCTATCCTGTACGCCCATCCAGTAATCCAGTTCCTTTAAGCTGGCGTAACCATTGGAACGCATCAACGCGGCGGCCGTTGGCATTCCTAAATTCAGAGAGGAATAGACATCCGGAGTCACCAGATAGCCTATGATACGCAATCTGTCCATGCCGATATCCAGCTGGGACGCGGCGTGTTTTACTAAATAGGGTATATCCAAAAAAGTTCCCGCTCCGGTGCCGCCCGCGGTACCGGCTGCGATAATAACGTATATATTGCCTTTCCCATGTTTTATATCTGCCAACGCTGTTTGAATTTCTGTAATTATCTTAGTGACGTTTTGAAATAAATCAAATCGGCCGATCTGCCTTATTCCGTTAGCACCGTCCACGCCGCTTCCGTCACTCCTGACATTCGGGTTTAGCCAATCCGTAATGTAATGGGGCAAAACACCCCTATTACTCGGCAGCAACTGGTTTCCTAACCCGGGAACGCCGATATTAACTTTTTCATTATCCATTAAGCCCATTTGTGTCAGATCTCCGTCAGACGTATCAATCGCCAAAAACCGTGTGGTCGGCGGAAGCCGCGCATCGATATGCTGCGGCGGGTTAACCGCGGGTGTAAACCGCTCCATAAACATATCCTTGGTGGCGCGCACGATGCGCAAGCCGGTGCCTCCCAAGCCAATGACAAGCACCGGCTTATCGCTCTTGGCTACCTTCACCGGCTCATATTGGATGGCGTTTCCGCCGTGACTGAGGTCCATAGCCGAAACCTGTTCTTTAACAATATCACTCCAAGACATGATACATCCTCCCGTTTCGTATTGTTATTTTTATAGGTTAAACCCTATAAGATTCCCTGTGATAAACCGTTTGTTCGGACAGGCACCGTTTAAACTGTTCCTGAGGGGGGGTATGAAGCCCTTTTTAACGGCCACACACTCACTCGCTGCTGGTTTGATAGATGAAGGTGATAGCTCTTTCCTCACCGGCGAGCTGCACCTGCAGAATGGTATTCGGGTTCATATCCTTCTTTTCACCCTGTTTGATCACAGCGGCGTTAAGGTACAAACCCAGGTAACCACTCCCGCGTGTATGGTTAACCAACCGTATTATCCCTCCTTTGCGGGGGACGATGGAAATACTTTCAAACGAGGTTCTGTTATCTTTAATTAAGTCGCATTCGGCGGATTGTGAATCGTCCATCATTTTATATAACCCGATGGGACTGGTTCCGTAACGCGCCAGGCTGATAAAGGGCAGAGGCGGGGAAGTGTAGGCTAATCCCGTATAACTCACAGCAAAATGTGCATACTCCGTAAATCTTGGCTTGGTTTTTATTTTATATATCACCGTTGCGGCTATTATAAACAATAAGCAGGCGGCCGATATCATTAACTCCCGTATGACCTGCGCCGAGCATGAAATTGCCGAAACCTCTAGTAACAATGCCTTGTCTGCATGAATCGTTCCATCGTCAGCTATTATCTGCAATGTACCTTTGCAGGCCTGCTTTAATTGAATTTTAAGTTTGCTCCCTTCAATAGAAATACTCAGTTGATCATTCGTAACACCCTGGCGTGTTATTTGATATGTAAGCGGGTCGTTATCCGGATCATAAAAGTATTGCCCTAAATCAATTTCCAATTTGTCGTTCGCTTGCCGGTATAACAGACCATCAACAGAACCAGAAAACGGCGGCAAATCTGCGCCCTGGCGTTTTGGCGGTTGATTAACGACATCGAAGGTTAATGGGTGCTCCGTTGTATCGGTAATAATACCGTCATGATTAATTTTAAGATAAATCTCATAATGCCCAACCTGCGCTTTTTCAATAACTGTCATAAGGCAGGTTTGATCTTCACTAGGTAAAAATGAAAAGCCCTCGATGGTATTTCCGTTGCGCTTTGCCAAAAATTCCGAACCATTTAGCATGTCTTGCCGATAAAGGTATGGGTCGTTATACGCCTCCCCGGATTGAATGGAGTAGAACTCCGCCTTAACGGGTATATTTGAATTTTTAACGGTAGACTCAGGAGGCAGAAGACGTATTCCAATATCATAATTCGAAATCATTTTCGCGCTGATAACCTTCATCTCAGACGGGCTGAACGTTAGCTTCCATACACCCTGCCGCGGACGAATTAACTTGATATTGTAATAGGCTCTCGCATCTCCCATCACGACCCCGCTGTCAATGGGCCCGCGGTT
>WRFT01000132.1 GCA_009776385.1 Clostridia bacterium | reverse complement strand
CCATTCCTTGTCTAAAAATAATTCCCTGCGTGTGATAAAATCTTCTAATTGCGCTATTTGATCCCAATATTTTGGACCGGGATTAATTCGAAGCTTGCGGTTTGTGGCCATCGGCCAACGGATGAAGTTAAGATGCGCCGTGCCTTGAATATGCTGGTAATATGCGTCTAAAGAGCGTAAACGCCCGGTTCCCGGTTCCTGACCCAGCAGTACACGGAGCAGCGGTTTGTATACCTCGTGGTATACATTTACGGCGGTTTCATAAAAATCCGCTTGCTTATATAAAGCCGACCAGATGTAGAAGGGCATGGCGGTATCAGTCGCCGCACAAAAGTATTCCGGTTCGAAGAATTTCTTGTTATGCTCGGGCGCAAAATTGCCTAATGAACTATCATAATCCCATACGGGACCGGCGAACAGGAGTGTGCTTTCAGAGTCCGCAGGCTTATAAAAATACTGGCTGCTTTTACTGGCATCATAGTTTTTTAGAATCTCTTCAATCACAAACTTCCTTGTTAAGGAGTTCATATCCATGATTTGGCTGTAATGCTTGCCCGAATCCGTATCGATGCCGTTTTTAGAAAATATGGCGTTTTCAAAGGCTTGCATCTGTTTGCGTACCGTCTCTACCTGCGCTTGCGAGGCGTACTTGGGTTCAGATAAAACCACCGCTTGACCGCGTTTAGTAACAAACCCGCTGCTGCCTTCCGGGTAGCGTTTTTGATATTCCAGTTCCAATATGTATCCGCCGGATATATCATCAGGTTCGTTCGGAATTTGATATCCTTTAATGGAATTCTTTGTATAATTGTTTTTTCCGACGCGTTTGTATTCGGATAAGGGTTTATCATTTAATGCTTCCGTGTTTTTTTCAAGATCCGGTATGGATACGCGGGTTTTTCCGATTTCAATTTTATCGCATAAAAGATAGGTTCCCTTATACTCCCTGTCAATGTATAAATCAATGTGCGCGTTGTTCGGGCTATAGGGGAGCCCTGCGTCGGCAGCCATGTCAAATGCGATGGTGTTGCGCAGTAAGGAATAATCCGTAAACATCGCCAGTAAAATCCATTTTTTGGCTTTGCCGTATCCCAACAAGTCCGTAGACACGGTAAGCTTTATTTGATAAGGTTTTTTATCAAACGCAAAAGAGGCATGTCCGCGTCCCCTAAAATGCTCGAGGCTGCCTTGATAAACAGTGTTGCCGTTCGGGGAGAGCATCAGCATATCAGCCGTCTCTCTATTCGTCTTTTTAGCGTGTATTGCCTTCAGGGAACCGTTAAGCGTTTCTATCCATATGGCGGGAACATTCGCGGATTGCAGCACCGAAAGTTTGTATTTTCCGTTTTTTGTTTGCACATTAAGTGTTTTACCCGGTACGAAAACTTTGGTCACATCCCCCGGCCGCAGGGTGAGGCCGCCTATACTCATGGTATCAACCTGTGTAAAATGAATGGTAAGACGCGATGCGTCCACCATAGCGGGGAGCAGCAAATAGTATTGTTTATCTTTTTCAGAATACCAACATGCGATGTCCGGGGAAACGGCTCCGACAGCTGTGTTTCCCTGCGGGCTGACCCAAAACTCCAACTGTTTAGCGGCAACGGCGTGGGTAGACGGGAAAAACAGGATAATTAAGAAACATAAGCATATAACAATCATTGAGGATCGGTGTTTACGCATATTAACTATCCTTTCCATCCCGTTTATAAGATTCTGTTTTTATTTACCGCATGTTGGGAGATATAATATTAGGGCCGCCCGGAGTGGGCGTGGTGGTACTTTTGTAAACACCGTCTTCATCAAGCGCCAAACTGACATCCGTTTCCTGTACCCCAAAAACAACTGAATCGATGACATGACCGCCAATACTTAGAAAGACAGCCTCCCCGTTCTTACTTAGTTTAAAGGAAGCGTGGTATTCATCCTCAAACTCCTTTATAAGGCCGGAAGCGAAGACAATAATGTACTCATCCGGTTGAATGTGTATTCCTTGGCGAAACAAATACTTGTCTAATTTACCGTTTTTATCCGAGAGGGCAACACCATCAAGCAAAACCGGCTCGCTGCCTTCATTGTGGATTTCTATCCAATCCGAGTACTTGCCGAATGCGTCCTTTAAGGTACTCTTATTAGAAGCCATTACTTCGGTAATACGAAGCGGAGGCAGAACGGTATACTCGGCGATGGCACACACCGCGGGGAGGAGGAGGGCGATAATAGCCAATAGCATTGCTATACGCTTGGTCATTGTGTAAGTCATACGTAACGTCTCCTTTATAAAACCGTACTATTTTAATATCTCCGGTATGTTACAGAGGCAGTGTAGCATATCAGCATACAATCGGCAATCCGGCAGTATGCCCGTCTGTTGAGTGAGAAATGTGTATATATCGTTATCCCACACGCGCTGACAGTAAATCGCCGCCGAGAACATGAAAATGAAGATGAGGAACACTCTGGCAGGCGTGAGGGCCGGTATTGGCAGCGACGCGGTAACCTGTTTGATCTATCTTCATCAGTTTAGCAACAGCGGTGCATGCTTGAAGGCAGGCTTCGCATATTCCGTCATATTGGGCGGCTTCCGATAAATCTAAAATATGCTTCTTTGGCATGACCAGTACATGCACGGGCGCTTGAGGCGATATATCATGAAAAGCATATACCTGCTCATCTTCATATACCTTTCGAGCGGGGATGGCGCCTTGTATAATTTTGCAAAACACACAATCGTCCATGTTAATTATCCTCCTATTCATTTTCAACCATCGGGTTCATCCGGAATGATATCACCCAGCATCCTTTCTCCGTCCCGCAGGAGACTTTTTATCGATACGCTTAAAACTTGACCGGGAACGGCATTTCGGGCAAGAACCTTCACGTACTCACCGGTATATCCCTCATAATAACCGTTATTGAACGATTCAAACAAGACATGCTTTACGGTACCAATAAATTCCTCTCGATACCGCGCAGCGGTTTTCCTGCCCAGCCTCGTAATTTCGCGCGCGCGGTCTTCTTTAACAGCCTCAGTCAGTTGATCGGGCAGGCTTGCGGCCCGCGTGCCTTCCCGGACAGAATAGGGGAAAACATGGAGTTTGGCAAACCCAACAGACTCCAATACAGACAGCGTCTCCCGATGATTCGCTTCTGTCTCGCCCGGGAAACCTGCGATGACATCCGTGGTAATGGAAGCGCCGGGGAAATAGGATCTTAACAACGAAACAGAGCGCAAAAAAGTCGCTATATCATATTTGCGCCCCATGCTGCGCAGAATCGTATCACTACCGGATTGCAAAACCGGATGAAAATGCGGGCAAAGCTTTTCCGCGGATGCTAGCTTCTTTGTAAAATCGGGTGTAATTAATCCCGGCTCTAAGGACCCTAATCGTATACGCTCAATGCCCGGCAGCGCGTTGACAGCGGTGACAACATCAGCCAAACAATGTCCCTCTTCCAAATCCGGACCATAGCTTGACAGATGAATGCCCGTCAAAACCAACTCCTTATACCCGGCTTTAATCAGTGCCTCGGCTTCTGATATGATATCGGGAAACCGTCTGGAGCGGGCATGTCCCCTCGTGATAGGTACGACACAATACGCGCAGCGATTGCCGCAGCCTTCCTGTATCTTTAGGGTAGCGCGTGTTTTTCCCTCGCAGGAACATGCGTGAAGCGGTTCATAAACAGCGTTGCCGATCGGGCGTACATCATTTATTGTTACATCGCTCTTAAGCGCTTCATGAAACAACTCGACAATGCGGGATCGGTTTTGCGTGCCAATAATCAGTCTGGCGCCATTGTCTTTAAAGCCGTCACGATTTCGTTGAGCAAGACATCCGGCGATGATGAGTTCACATGTTGGATGCTCCCGCTTCATGCGCCTTATAATTTGAAAACTCTTTTTATCGCTCGTCCCGGTAACGGTACAGGTGTTGATAAGATACACATCCGCCTTCTTCTTAAAAGATACGGGCGTGTAACCCGCATTGATAAAGGATTCCAGCATGGCTTGCGTGTCATATTGATTTACCTTGCATCCCAGCGTATAACAAGCGATTGATGGCATTATGTCACATCGTTTCTTTCCATATCACCATAAAGGGCAAACAGAACGCTGAGCGCGGCGATACCCGCCGTCTCGGTTCTTAAAATTCGCGGGCCAAGCGACACGGGTGTGAAGGGAAGTGATAAAACTTCCTCACGCTCCATCCCGCCTTCCGGCCCAATGAGTACGCCTATGGAAATGGCATTCGGGTTATGAAGCGCCAGCTGCGGTAAAGAAGGCTTTTGCGCTTCTTCCCATGGGGCAATCAGTAAATCATGGGTGAACTCCGGATATGGGGGAAATCGGGAAGGCTCAATGACCGGTACATGTGCCCGCCCGGATTGTTTAGCGGCTTCACGCGCAATCTTTTGCCAGCGGCGTGTTTTATCTGCCTGATCACCGCGTGGTTTGATAATACAGCGGCGCATCAACAGCGGTATAATACGTTCGGCGCCCAGCTCAGTAGCCTTTTGCACAATCCAATCCATTTTTTCTGTACTGACAAGGCCTTGGTACAGTGTTATCCGGCGTTGAGGTTCAGTGGACGGCAATGAACGCTCCGCTTTTACAAACACGCCATTATCGGAAATATGCGTTATGACACAGTGATACCAAATTCCGTCATATGCTGCCTGCACAGTGTCGCCTGCTTTTAAACGAAGCACATGCACCGCGTGATGGGTATCACATGCTTCCAGCATGAAATGCCCGTCCGTTAGGCTTGTTGTGTCAGCAAAGAATCGATGCATGCGGATAAGAAGCGGCAATGGCGGTCCATTCGCCGCTGTGTTTCATACTAAAGTTAATGAAACCGGCGTCCGTCAGCGCTCGCAGCGCCTCGTCTTCTCTCTGTTTGATGATGCCGGAGCAGATAAAAACCCCGTTTGGCTTAAGATAGGCGGGCAGTACCGCTGCCAGCGTACAAACCGCGTCCGTGACAATATTGGCAACACATACATCAAATGACGGAGGCACGGTGTCCAAAAGATTTCCCAAGTAAACTTGAATAACATCATCAAAACCATTCATTTTAACATTGCGTTGCGCTGTCTTAATCGCGTCCGTGTCAGAATCGACGGCGTAAACAACACAGGCGCCCAGCAGCGCGGCGCCGATGGCAAGAATACCGGAACCTGTCCCGATATCAGCGACATGCATGCCGGATGATATGTAATCTTCCATCAGCACCATACACATCTGCGTTGTTTCATGCTGACCCGTACCGAATGCCATACCCGGATCCAAACGGATCACCTTTTCATCTGGGTTCGGTACATACGGCTCCCATGTCGGTTGTATGGTGATGGAGCGGGATATGGGAAACGGCTTATAATACTGCTTCCATACTTCCTGCCAGTCTTCGTCATCAGCCGT
>WRFT01000131.1 GCA_009776385.1 Clostridia bacterium | reverse complement strand
GCTGCTGCGGCTCTTTAGGATGGGTTACGAGGGGCCCGTGTATGCCGAACCCTTCTACGAGCCGTTCAAGGCCACCCGGGACGCGGATACCAAGGCCGCGGTCACCAAAGCCGCCATAAACAGTGTTTGGCCCGTGCCGGCGTAAATCGCCGGGACACGGAACCGATGAAGGGGGAACAGGCCCATGCGCGTACTGCTTATTTGCGGTGATTACTGGCACCCCGCCAAGGTATCCATAGACGGCGCCGCACCGCTTGCCGAACGGGGTTTTCACTTTGACACCCTAACGGACGCGAAGGACTTTAATCCGCGAATTTTGCCGCAATACGACGCGGTGCTTTTAAGCAAATGCGATCAGGCGGCGGATGCGGACGATTCAAGCTGGATGACGGATGCCGTACAGCAAGCCTTCATTCATTACATAGAAGACGGCGGCGGGCTGTTGGCGGTGCATTCCGCGACCGTGCCGGGCAAGGAAACCCAATAATTTGAACAGCTGCTGGGCGGCAGGTTTATTTACCATCCCAACGCCTGCCCCGTCACCGTCCAGCCCTTAAAACCGCATCCCGTCACCCGGCAGGCAGTGTGCTTTACCGAAACCGACGAGCATTACCGGCTTCAACTGGTGACGGACGATGCGGACATCCTGATCGCTGCCTACTCCCCGCCGCAGGGCGACCCCGGCCGTTACAAGGAAGACCCGTACCATCATACACGCGCATGGATATGCCCCGCAGGTTACGTACGCGCGCAGGGCAAGGGGCGCGTGTGTGTCTTGACGCCGGGCCACTTCACGGCGGTGTGGTTAAACGAAGCCTATCAACAAACGCTGCGCAACGCGCTTGAATGGTGCGGGGGAGGGGCATAACCTCCCTTCATCCGTCTTGCGTTTTTACCGTCAAGCAGATACAATAACGCCAATGGGCGGGGCTTGCCTCACCAATTACACATGGAGGTGTTTCGATGAGTTATATACTCATGACCGATTCCAACAGCGATATACCGTATTTTATAGTTGACAAGCACCAAATACCGGTCGTCTTCATGCCCTATACGCTGGACGGCGTAGAGTGTTTCGCGGATTTAGGGCGCGATCCGTCCATCGGCAAGGCCTTCTACGACAAAATGCGCGCGGGCGCGCTGCCCATCACATCCCTGCTGCCGACACCCGTGTACATCGACTATTTCGAGCCCATCTTAAAGGAACAGGATCTCCTTTTTATCGCCTTCTCCAGCCAGCTGTCCAACACGATTCTCAACATCTACGAGGCGCGGGAGGAGTTGCTTAAAAAATACCCCGAGCGCAAGTTCCGCGTGGTGGACACCATGTCCATATCCGCGGCGGAAACCCTTTTGGTACTGCGCGCGCACGAGATGTACGCGGCGGGGAAGACCATGGATGAAATAGGCGACTGGGTGGAAGAAAACCGGTTCCGGGCGCACGCGATTATCACGGTAGACGACTTAAAATATCTAAAACGCGGGGGCCGCATCTCCGGAACGGCCGCGGCGCTGGGCACGATGCTGGACTTACGTCCGGTGCTGGCCATTGGCAAGAACGGTAAAATTGTTCCGTCCGAAAAGGTGCAGGGCCGCAAGAAGGCGCTGCGGGTGCTGGCCGACCGCACGGCGGAGCTGATTGAAAATCCGGAAGACCAAACGCTGATTATCATCAATGCCGACGCGCAGGAGGACGCAGAGCGCCTGCAGGATTTAATTAAGGCCAAGGTTCCCGGCATACGGGACATCCTTATCATCCCCGTCGGGCCCGTTATCGGAACGCATTGCGGGCCGGGCACCGTTGCCAGCTGCTTTTTAGGCAAGGAACGCCCGCTGTAACAGGCAAGCGGCGGATTCTTTCGCGCTAACCATACAAAGCCGTGGAGGTATTGTCGTGCGGTTTTCCTTTGATTTCTTCGACAAGGGCTTGGACAGGCTGGGGACGGACTGCGAAAAATGGGATATGGCCCGCGCGGAACACGGCGATATTCTGCCCTATTGGGTTGCGGACATGGACTTTGAATGCGCGCCCGCCATTACCCGGGCGCTGCAGAAGCGGGCCGCGCATCCCTCCTACGGCTATACGGGCATCATACCGGACGATTCGCAGGCGCTGTGCGCCTTCTGGGCGCGCCGCCATCAGGTGGTCTTTGCGCCCGAGGATGTCCTCATGCTGCCTACGGTGGTAACGGGCCTGGCGCTGTGCGCGCAGGCCTTTTCCCCGGCGGGTGACGGCGTGGTCATACAGCCGCCCGTATACGGCCCGTTCTTTTCGGTATTGCGCGCGAACAACCGAACCGCGCTTTTAAACCCGCTCATTCGGGACGCGGACGGGCGCTGGCGGATGGACTTAGGTCATTTGGAAACGCTTTTTATAAACGGCGCGCGCCTCATGTTTCTATGCAGCCCCCATAACCCGATATCCCGGTTATGGACGGAAGCGGAAATAAAAGGCCTCACCGCGCTGTGCGCGCGTTATGACGTGACGCTGATATCCGATGAGATTCATGCCGACTTTACCTTCGATGGCAGGCGTTTCTTTTCGGTGCTGGACACGGGGTATGACAAAACCGCCGTATTGGTGTCGGCCAGTAAAACCTTCAATGTCGCCGGGCTCCTGCAGGCCTCACTGGTGACGCGCGGCGCGCGGCTGCGCGAAACGCTTGAAGGGCTCGCGGAAAGAAACGGCGTACGGTCGGGCAATATTTTCGCGCTGACGGCGACCCGCGCGGCCTACGCGCAGGGGGACGACTGGCTGGACGGCCTTAAAGCCTATCTGGAGGCGGGAAGAGGCATTCTGCTAAAGGCGCTTCAGGCCGACATGCCGCTGTGCCGCGTTGCTCCGGTGGAGGCGACATATCTGGCGCTGCTGGACTTGACAGCCTACGGCTTTACCACCGAGGAATGGATGCAAAAAACCGTCCGTGCCGGCGCGCTGTTTACCGAGGGTACTTTCTTTTCAGACACACTGGCAAACGGCTGGCTGCGGTTTAATTTCGCGTGCCCGCACAGGCTTATTTTAGAAGGCGTCAGACGCTTAAAAATCGCGGCGGAAGGATGACGGATATGCAAAAAATAGGGCAGGAATCCATAGCGGCAATGGAAAAGGACATGGTGAGCATGCTTCAATCATGGCTGCGTATCCCCTCGGAAAAGGCGGCGGCGGAACCGGGCGCGCCCTTCGGGCCCGCGCTGCGCCGGGTGCTGGACAAGATGCTGGCGGACGCGGAGTCACTGGGCTTCAAGACACGGTGCGTGGACGGTTACGCCGGCGACATCGAGATGGGCGAAGGGGAGGAAACCTTCGGCATCCTTTGCCACGCGGATATCGTTCCGGCGGGCGACGGGTGGGACAGGGATCCCTTCGGCGCGGAGCTTGACGGCGGGCGCGTCTACGGGCGCGGCGTCCCTTGGGTTCAAGACTCGGTGAGTTGACGGTTACGCCGGCGACATCGAGATGGGCGAGGGGGAAGAAACCTTTGGCATCCTCTGCCACGCGGATATCGTTCCGGCGGGCGACGGATGGGATAGGGACCCCTTCGGCGCGCAGCTTGACGGCGGGCGCGTCTACGGGCGGGGCGCTTCCGACAACAAGGGGCCGGCGGCCGCGGCGCTGTTTGCCATGAAGGCCGTCAAGGACGCGGGTATACAGTTAAACAAAAAGGTAAGGCTCATCATCGGCTGTGACGAGGAATCCGGCATGGAATGCATGGCGTATTACAAGCGGCACGCGGATTTGCCGCGCACCGGCTTTTCTCCGGACGCAGCCTTCCCGCTGATTAATACCGAAAAAGGGCTGCTGCAGCTGGATTTGCGCGCCCCTGCCTCCCAAGACGGCCGAAAGGTACTTTCCCTTCATGTGGGCGAGCGGCGCAATGTCATACCGGGCATCGCTCAGGCCCTGGTGGAGGGCGGGCAGGAAGTGATTGCCTGTGTCCAGGCTGTCGCGCGCGCCACGGGTTTTGATTTAACCGCTTGGGAAGAAGCGGGCGCGGTGCGCGTGAAGGCCGTGGGGGCCGCCGGACACGCGGCCTTTCCCCAAGGCGCCAAGAACGCCATCGGAAGACTGCTGATATGCCTGAAAGCCTTGGGCGTCACGGGCCCCCTGGAGGCGTTGGCCGATAAGGTGGGAACGGGGTATGACGGAAAAGCGCTCGGCTGCGATGTACAGGACGGCCTTTCCGACGCGCTGACGCTCAACTTGGGCATTTTACGGGCCGATGACACGGGCATTTTTGCCACCTTTGATATCCGGTACCCCGTGATGGCAAGCCATACGGCCATTCAATCAGCCATCCGCTTGGCGTTGCCGCTGTTTGATGTCACGGAATCCTCCCATAAGGCCCCCCATCACGTGCCGGAGAGCAGCGAATTGGTGCAGTCCCTCTTACGGGCGTACAGCGAGGAAACGGGCAGGCCGGGCGGCGTGATGGCCATCGGCGGGGGCACCTACGCCCGCTGTCTTGAACAGGGCGTCGCCTTCGGCGCCTCCTTCCCGGAGGATGAGGAAGTGGCGCATCAGGCCAACGAATACGCCGATATCCGGGGGTTGATGACAAACGTACGTATCTTTGCCAACGCCATTATCCGCTTGGCGGGCGAGGGTTCCTAAACATGACGCTTCAAGAACGCGTGCGGGCCGTTAACGAGCGTACGGACGGGCTGGTGCGCAAATTCCTGCTCATCTTTATCACGCTGGCGGTCTTTTACATCATTGCCGCGCTCTTTCCGTACTGTATGCCCTTCGTGTTTGCCCTCATCGTGGCCATGCTGATGGAGCCGCTGGTCAAGCCGCTGCGAAGGCTGTTTGCAAAGGTACCCGGCGGCAAGGCGCTGGCGACCATTCTGGCCATGGCCGTGTTTTACGGCGTGGCGCTGCTGCTGGTGTTTTTACTGTCACGCGGCATCATTCGGGACTTGGTGTCCCTGGCCGGAGACATGCCCGACATCATCAGGTCTATCCGAAACGAGGGGCAGCAGCTCATCGACGGCCTGCAAAAGAGCCTGGCCGATATTCTGCCGGAGGGGTTCGGCACGCTGTTCAGCACCTCCCTCAACGAGTTGATCCGTACCCTAACCTCCTTTGCCACGACCATCACGGGCTCGGTAGCCGGAGGCGCCATCGCCGCGGCCATCTCGCTGCCCATGTTTATATTCGGCGTCATGCTGACCGTTATGGGCACCTTCTGGTTCAGCTACGATAAGGAGCGCATCTTCGCGTTTTTCAAAAGGATTTTCCCGCTGTCCGTGGTCAGCAACGCCGCGGCGCTCAAACGCGGCGTCATCCTGTCGCTGCTGGGGCAATTAAAGACACAGGCCACTTTGGCGTTTATTTTAACCTTCCTGTTCATCAGCGGGCTGTTTATCCTTCGCGTGGATTTTTGGCTCTTATTCGGCCTGCTTCTGGGCGTGACGGAACTGCTGCCCGTCATCGGCTCCGGCCTGTTTT
>WRFT01000130.1 GCA_009776385.1 Clostridia bacterium | reverse complement strand
TGCCGCCAGATAGATAATCGCGTTCCAGCCCATTTCCTTCCAAATGTCGGAAATGACTACCACCCCGCGAAAATACCGCGTATCGGACAGGAAGAAAATCGTATTGCCGCCCAAGGCGCGTATTAAGTAATTGATAGGCCCCATTTCCTTTACAAAGTTAAAAACAAGCCCGAACATCACAATCCAGGATAAAAAGTGAGGCATATAGAAGATTGTTTGAACGGTGCGCTTGAATGCCACTAAGCGAATTTCATTAATAAACAGCGCCAGTATAATCGGGATAGGAAACCCGAAGAGTATTTTATACATACTGATGATGACCGTGTTACGAAAAGCCCGTGAAAACATATCGGTTCTGAACAAAGTTTGGAAATTGGCCAGCCCGTTAAACGCACTGCCAAAGATGCCCTTGGTGAGTTTAAAATTCTGAAACGCAATGGCTAAACCGGCCATGGGCGCGTAATGAAAGATGATGATGTATAAAAGACCGGGGATCAGCATGAGGTAAAAATACCTGTACTTCCACACAGACGGAAAAAAGCCGGCCTTCCGTTTGCCCAGCTTGTCCGTTCGTCCGCTCTTTTTTACCGTGCGTTCCACTGCCCAACCTCCTAACTAAAACCCTTTGATTTTTACGTCGCGCCCGGGTATAGTGTGTACCATGCCGGCAGGATAAAAAATGACGATAACGCGAGACTTATCTCGCAGAAAAGGAGGAACCATGAATCAACCCGTTTGGCCCGACATGGGCGTCGTCCGCCTGGAAGAGAGGCTCCGTCACCCGCAAGGCCGGGTACGAATGGTACTGGATACCGACACATTCAACGAAGTGGATGATCAATTCGCGTTGGCCTACTCCCTGCTCTCAACGGAGAAACTGGATGTAGAGGCGGTAACCGCCGCGCCATTTTGCAACTGGAACGCGGCAAGCCCGGGGGAAGGAATGGAAAAAAGTTATCACGAAATCCACAAGATTTACGAGCTTATGGGTATCTCGTCCCCGCCGCCTGTATACCGAGGCTCGGACCGCTATATGGAGGCTTCGTACCAACCGGTACACAGTGAGGCGGCGGAAACCATCGTCAAACGGGCTCTTGCGTCACCGAATCCCCTGTACGTCGTGGCCATCGGTGCGATTACCAATGTAGCGTCGGCCATAGCGCTTAACCCGGATATCATCAGCAATGTGGTCGTGGTGTGGCTCGGCCCCAATACTCGCTCCTGGCAGAATCACCGCATCTTCAACGTGTCTCAGGACTACCTGGCCTCGCGGCTTATCTACGGTTGCGGCGTACCATTGGTCATTTTGCCTTGTCACGGTGTGGCTTCTCATCTGCTGACCACCCCCTACGAAGTTGATGCCTGTCTGGGTGGCGCAAACCGGCTTTGCGACTACTTTTGTCAACTGTTCCATGGACGTCATGCGCGTTTCGGTCAAAATAAAATGGGCTGGTCGAAGGTTTTGTGGGATGTCTCGACAGTAGCCTGGTTACTATCGGAATCTTGGGCGCCGGCATCGGTTCAAATGGCACCTTCACTCACGCCGGACTTCACTTACGATTTCAGTTCCCCGCGCCATGTATACAAAGAGGTATACAGCATTGACCGGAGCGCTGTGTTCATGGATCTGTTTGGTAAACTGCGAGCCTGTTGAATCTTAAACACGCAACACAATTGCGCTGTGTTGAGTATGATGACGTCACCACCTCTAACCTATCCATCCATACGAATAGGATGAAGATAGCAAAAAAGATGTGCCTTGTCAACATATTTCAAAACATTTTAGACAGTTTTTTCGTTTTTTTTCGATTTACATTGACAAAACGAAAGAGAATAAGCTATTGTTACCGGGAAATTTACTGAAACCATACCCAAAATGGTGACGTCATCATATGCAGCATGCGAGGTGAATGCATTGGCTGAAAAAGAAATGGTCACAATTGCCGATATCGCAGCGGCTGCATGTGTATCCCCCGCTACAGTGGCACGTGTCGTTCATGACAGCGGATATGTTTCCGTTGAAAAACGCACGGCTATCAAGCGCGCCATCGACGAACTGGGTTATGTGCCTAACAAGGTTGCCCGCGGACTGCGAAACAAGCGGACCAACTTGATTGGGCATGTTTTACCCCTATCCAGCGAAAATCCGTTTTTTACACGCATCGCTATGGCTGTGGAAGAAGCGGCGAGCCAAGCCGGTTATCATATCCTTACAGTCGTAACACAGGACAGCCCGGAAAAAGAACGCGCAATGATTGAGGATTTATGCGGGTTAATGGTAGAAGCCATTATCTTTACCGCCCAGACCGCCTGTGACACGGCTTTCATTCGCCAGGTAGTCGCCCGGGGTACACCGGTTGTGATGATCGAACGCCCGCGCGACATCCCCGAGATTGACATCATTTTACTGGACAGCTATGAAGGTTCCCGTGTAGCTGCCGAGCACATCGCGCAACGCGGCCATTCACAGATTGGCTACATCAGCGCGATACCCTCACGCGGGGCGGTGGAACACAGCCGTATCAATGGATTTGTTTCCACACTAAAGACCCATGGGCTGGCTTGTCAGGAACCGTGGATCCGTTGGACGCCGGATTATTTTGCCGAATACGGTTACCGGGCTATGGAAGAAATTTTAAGAATGGACCATCGGCCCAGCTGTATGTTTATCACATCTGATTTGCTGGCATGCGGCGCGTTGCAATGCTTATACCGCCATGGCCTTCGCGTACCGGACGATGTGTCGCTTGTGGGTTACGACAATACGCTGTCAGCTTTAAGCACACCGCCCTTGACAACTATCGAACTGCAGCCGGCTCAAGTAGGCGCGGCCGCCATGGATGTGGTACTGGAACGCGCCCGAGGCCAACGCACCGGCGCCAAGACCGTCACGTTAAGCCCTGTTTTGGTCGACCGGGGAAGCGTTCGGAATATGATATAGCTTACCGCGCATTTTAGATGTTATTTTTCGCACTGCCATCTATTTGTTCCAGCTTGGCAACGCGCCGTCGGATATCTTCGTCTGTAGAAAAACGCGCGTTTAAAAAAAGATCGATGAGTTCCAGTGCCACGATATAGCCAACGATTTGTGCGCCCAACGCCATCACTTGCACATCGTCATGCTCTACACACTGATGGGCCGAGTACACATCATGGCAAACTGACGCGCGTATGCCCGGCACCTTATTGCATGCGATAGCCGCGCCTACCCCCGAACCGCAGAATATGATGCCGCGCTCACAGCGGCCCTCTTGTATTTCGGCGCAGACGGCAAGCCCGATATCCGGGAAGTCGACAGGGTCCGGATTGTAGCTTCCCACATCGGTAATCTCGTGACCTCGCTCCCGCAATGCGTCCAGCAGATGTGTTTTTAACGCATACCCCGCATGATCGGATCCGACAACAATACGCATCGTCAAGCCTCCTTAAAAACCGATACCGGTTTACATATACGAACCGCCGGATACCACCAGACATTCGCCGGTCACGAAGCTGGAATCATCCGAGCATAAAAAGGCCGCCGCCGCCGCCAACTCTTCAGGCTTGCCCAGGCGTTCCATGGGAATAGCCGCTATAAATTGATTCATCACCTGTTCCGGCACCGCTTGCAGCATTTCGGTATCAATATAGCTTGGCGCAATGCAGTTTACGGTGCAGTTGCTGCGCGCCATTTCCTTTGCTAAGCATTTAGTGAAGCCTATGACACCACCCTTGGACGCGCCATAGTTTGTTTGACCCAAATTGCCGAAGGCGGATACCGAAGCGATGTTGACAATTTTACCGTATTTTCTTGCCCTCATGCCTTCCACCACTGCTTTGCAACAAACGAACATGCTCTTTAGGTTGACATCCATGACCGTATCCCACTGCTCTTCGGTCATCTTGTGAAACATGGCGTCCCGTGTGACACCCGCGTTGTTAACCAGAATATCAATTTTACCGCATCGCTCTGATATGGCGTCGAACACCACCCGCACTGCCGTTATATCCGCAACATGACACGCGTAACCGCCCGCCCTTTCTCCGGAAGGGTCCAACACGGCTGCCGCCGCCTTAACCTTCGAATCGTTTTGATCCAGTAATGCGACAAAATCAACGCCATCTTCCCATAAACGCTTGGCAATGGCAAAACCGATGCCCTGCGCCGCGCCTGTTACCACAGCTACTTTCCCGGAAAAACGCATACCGTATCCCTCCATCATTTTTATACTTGCGATTGCTTAGGTATCATCTTTTCAACCGCGTCGCGCAGCGCCGCCGCATCCCCTACATTCCCCGGGAAAATCACGTACGGCAAGTCCGGAAATTTACTCTCAGGACCGGTACGCCACACAGGAACCCCGTGCAGAATCTGCCCCATTACCCGCGCCTTACGCACACCTAGACCATTGGTACCCACATCGCTGGAGGTGATACCTCCCTTGGCGATGATAAAGCTGGGCCGCACCGGTAACCCGCTGACAATGCCTGATACCGCGTCAGAGATGCGTACCGCCAGGCGAAGCTCCTCTTCCTTGTTTACAGATCCTAAATCGAAGCGCTCGCGCCGTGTATATACTACCACGGTAACACCATCACGAATAAGCCTCGCGGCTTCCTCCCGTACCCGCCGCTGTTCCGCGGCAAAAGCGGGCTTATTAAGCGCCAGGTGCTGATTAAACTCAACAAAGACGATTCCCCGCATCTTTTGTAACGCTTCCAACTGCTCTGTGGTACGCTGAACATGCGATCCGACTACAACCAATCCACCATGTTGATTTTGAGTATCCACGAGTTCTTCCCGCATCAGCAGCGGCTTATCGGGGATACCGCCGATAATCTTGGTAAACGCCGCCGCGCTGCGAAACAAGAATTGTTTCCCGCGGCGCAGCGCCTCAATCAACGCGGTCACAAACACCGCCACATCGGTATAATCAATGGCGTTGACGATGACCTTGCCAAAATGCCGTACGCCCATTAGTTTTAAAACAATACCCGTGTAATCACAAGCACGTAACTCTTCCAGCGAAATACAAACGACGGTATCCGCGGGATACTTTCCGCCTGTCTTCTCCTCAATCCATTCGCATAAGTTAGAACTACGGTAACCAAATGTCCTGTCTTGCGCAAACTCGGTTTGCCCCGCCGGGACGAGGCTATCCCCTACGGCTACATAGTGCACATTGCCCAACGTATAGCGCCCGCCTTCTTGAAAGAAGGGAAGGATTACCTCGCCGTCCGGAGATAAGCCCTCCGTCTCTAAACCTGCGGCCAGCGTTTCGGTTTCCAGCGGGTAATGACCGCGCAACGTGGAATCGCTGCGGCTTATGAGTAAAAACGGCTTGCCGGTTTCCCGCGCGGTTCGCGATACGGTAGATGCAATATCGGCATGTACCCGCGCGGTATGCTCCGCTGAAAAACCGCGGGAGTTGGTTAGAATAAAAAACATGGATTCCGGCGCGTCAAACCCGCTGCGAACACTGGCTGCCGACCAGTCCGTGTATACATACACGCCATGCACGGTTTGTACCCCTGTGGGAT
>WRFT01000129.1 GCA_009776385.1 Clostridia bacterium | reverse complement strand
GCGGTTGGCGGTAACCCCCGTTCGGCGAAACTTTCCGGTATCAATTCCGAATTCATTGTTTTTATCGTATTCTGCGTCATGGGCGCCCTTGCCGGACTCGCCGCTGTAGTGAGTACAGGCTACATGAACAGCGCGCTACCGCAGGCCGGTAACCTCTTTGAAATGGACGCCATTGCGGCCTGTTATATCGGCGGTGTTTCGGCTTCAGGCGGTATTGGTACGGTAATCGGAGTTATCGTCGGCGGCCTTGTAATGAGCGCCATCAACAACGGCATGCTGCTGATGAACATGGGCGTTTACTACCAGTACGTAGTCAAGGCCCTGGTTGTGCTTCTGGCAGTCTTCTACGATGTATACACCCGCCGCAAGGCCGGTTTGGGTTGATGCCGGATTGATGGTTATTGCGTGTTGCCGTTTGCTGATTTTAAGACAAGCGGCGTTTTGTGATTTGGCGTAACAAGCGCTGCGGTATTTTGGCTTGGTGTCTATATGTAGGTGTCCATATGCGGGGTTTAAAAGCGGAACAGGTATAAAATGACATCACTTGAACGTTTAAACGTCCGCTTGGCCGGAAAAAGCGTCGATAAAATTCCCAACATGAATATTTTCATGGCCATTGTCGCCAGGGAAGCCGGAGTTTCCTACAGCGGGTATGTACGGGATTACCGCAAACTGGTTGAAGGCAACCTTATTTGCGCGGAGAAATACGGCCTTGACAGCGTGTCCGCCATTTCCGACCCCATGCGCGAGGCAGCCGCCTTCGGTTCCGATGTGGTTTTTCCCGAAAACGGCGTTCCCTATGCCGCAATCCCGCTCATCTCTGGCAACGTTGACCTTTCCACGCTTAAGCGTTTTGATCCCCTGGACAGTCCGCGTACACTGGACCGTGTTAAAGCCTGCGAGCTTCTCCGTCAGAAAACCGGAAATGAATACCCTGTAATCGGCTGGATAGAAGGCTGTCTTGCGGAGGCCGCCGATCTCCGGGGCGTAAATGATCTTATGGTGGATCTGGCAGGCGAAGAGGAATACCTGCCCGAACTTTTCGCGATTATATTTGAACAGCAAAAACGTTTCGCCAAAGCGCAGATTGACGCCGGCGCTGATTTTATCGGCGTGGGCAACGCGGTCGCTTCCCTTGTCGGCCCCGTATTGTACGAAAAATACTGCCTCGCTTGGGACAGGGCCATCGTAAATTACATCCATGGGCAGGGCGCGAGGGTCAAGCTCCACATCTGCGGGAACATAACTTCGATTCTGGAATTACTGATACAGGTTAAGCCTGATATTCTCGATATTGACTGGATGGTTGATTTCGGTCACGCGGTGCGGCTTTTTAACGGTACGGGTATCTCTGTTTCCGGCAACTTTAACCCCGCGGGAGCCGTACTCCGCGGCACAGTGGAAGAAACGGAAGCCGATGTACGGCGCTGTATAGAGGCCGGAAACGAAACCACACTCATCGCCGCAGGCTGCGAAATTCCCGCTGCCGCGCCTGACAGGAACCTTCTTGCGATGGATAAATTGCTGTATCAATAGCGCTTAATCGTTTATTTGACAATAGTATCGTTTAATGATATCATTATAAACAGGTGAACTCAAAACAAGGGAAAACGCTTAATGATATTTTCCATAATCCCATAAAAAGCTCGATTTTGTGGTCTGATATAGAAAGCCTTTTTAAAGCGTACGGAGCGGTTATAGAGCAGGGAAGCGGTTCCAGGGTCTGTATCATGCTAAACGGTGTGATTGCAGTATTTCATAAACCACATCCGCAGAAGGAAACTGACAAAGGGGCAATAAAATCCGTAAGACATTTTCTAAAAAATGCGGGGGTGAAGTATGATGAAGTATAAGGGATATACCGGTAAAGCGGAATATGATGATGAGGCTGAAATTTTTTACGGCGAGGTTATTGGACTTCGGGATGTTATTACCTTTAAGGGTACCAGCGTTAAGGAAATGCAAAAATCATTCAGGGAAAGTATTGATGAATATCTGGTTTTTTGCAAAAAAATGAATAAGAACCCTGATATACCCGCATCAGGCAGGCTTATTATCAGAATACCGCCAGAACTCCATTCTCATGCCGCTGTAATGGCCAAGTCCGAAGGGAGGAGTCTCAATACCTGGATAGCCGAAGCGGTAAGGGAAAAACTGCTCGCAAGATCAGGCTGAAAAAACCTCACGAAGGCACAAGCCCGCAGAGTTAATCAGAAAAGAAGAATTGTATTCTTCCGGCAATAAAAAAGGGAGGAACGGAAATTCAATTCCCCTTTCCTCCCTTCTCTTAACCGTGTTCTTTGTATCCCCCGGATATCCGTGAGATAAAATCGAAAATTGCCTTTTGCTACATGCTCTTTAAATACGCTTCCTGTTCGGCCGAAAGGGTGTCTATGTTTACCCCCATGGCTTCTAGTTTTATGCGTATTATTTCATCGTCGATCTCGGCCGGTATGTTGTAGAGCAGGGGCTTGAGCTGTTTGGCGTTTTTCGCGACATGCAGGGCGCCGAGCAACTGGATGCCAAAACTCAGGTCCATGATATCGGCGGGGTGGCCGTTGCCGGCAACGATATTGACGAGACGGCCTTCCGCGAGCAGGTTCAGTACTTTGCCGTTGGAGAGATGGTACCCGTCGATAAAGGGCTTCCGGTTTTCCTTTTTCACGCTCATGGCTTCAAGGGCGGCCTTGTCCACCTCAACATCGAAGTGGCCGGCATTGGCGAGCAGCACGTTGTTCTTCATCAGCTTGAAGTGTTCGGTTGTGATGACTTTTGTGCAACCGGTTGCAGTGACGAATATATCGCCGAGTTTCGCGGCTTCCATCATCGGCATTACCCGGAAACCGTCCATGAGCGCCTCAAGCGCCTTGAAGCGGTCGACTTCGGTAACGATAACGTTTGCGCCCAGACCTTTGGCGCGCATGGCGATACCCGAACTGCAGTGACCGTATCCTGCTACCACAACGGTGCGGCCGGAGACCATGTTGTTTGTGCTGTACATGATCGCGTCCCAGGTGGATTGGCCGGTGCCGTGGTGGTTATCAAAGAGGTATTTACATTTGGCGTCGTTAACGGCAAACATGGGGAATTTGAGCTTGCCAGCGTCGCTTCGTGCGCGGAGGCGGTGTATACCGGTTGTTGTTTCCTCGCAGCCGCCCAGTACGTTTTTGGCGTACTGGGGCACTTCTTCATGGAGCCGCATCACAAGGTCGCTGCCGTCGTCGATGATGATATCCGGGCAGAACTCGAGCGCCTTGATCTGATGGTCGCGGTACTCTTCCGCGGTTGCGCCGTGCCAGGCGTAAACCGCAAGTCCCAGGCTGTCCAGCGCGGCGCAGATATCGTCTTTGGTGGAAAGGGGGTTGGAGCCCGTCACCGTGATCTCCGCTCCCGCTTCCCTTAGCACGGTGGCCAGGTAGCCTGTTTTCGCCTCCAGATGCACACAAACGGCAATTTTCATACCCTTAAAAGGCTTCTCGGCGGTGAATTTTTTCTCAAGCCGGTTCAGCACGGGCATAAAATCCTTGACCCAGTTTATTTTTGCGAGCCCGGCCGCGGCTAGTGATTTATCTCGTATGATACTCAATGAAACTTTCTCCTATCTGATAGTTAATTTTAAATCATTAATATGAATCCGCTTAACCGAATTCGCGAACTACATTAGATCTGCAGTATTCCGCCGACGAGGCAGCCGATGGATCCGATACCGGCGACTATCATGACCGCGGGGGCCTGTGTTCCACCGATCCTGTATGCCAGAACCAGCGCGATGGGCAGGCAGATCACAATGGACGCGACCATGACCCAGGCGCCTATTCTCGCAATTGGTCCGCCTTTGGGCAGATCGGCTTCGGGAATTACGTCTCTCCAGTAGAGGTCCCACTTCTTGATACGGGGGAACAGGAGTATGGTCAGTATGAAACCGAGGACGCATGCGGCAATGCCGTTGTTGATCGGGATGATGGTTCCAAGTACGGAGAAGGGTACAAAGCCAAGGAGATCAACGCCCCATGCGATAAAGATACCGCAGGCTGCTGAAGCAAGGATTGCCAGTACCATGTACAATACGATTTTTTTGGCGCCCTTGAGATCCGGCGACTGCTCTTCCGGCTTGAGTATGCCGAGGTTGTTCCACAGCTTGTAGGGGATGTAGGCGAAAAGGAAATTGCCGACAAAGCCGAACAGCGAGCCTACGCCGAAGGAACTGCCGAATATGTCCCCCAGGGTATTGCCGATTGCGGCGCCCCAGGCAGCGGCTGGTCCGAAGAACAGGCCGAAGGCTACGGGGATCATGTTACCCGGACGTACTTCGGTGAAACCCGGCACGAGCGGGATCGCCTTAAACGGAATAAGGATCGCCGCGTAAATTGCCGCCGTCAGAGCTGTGAGTACAATCATCTTTGTACTCTTCCACATTGTGAAAACTTCCTTCATGTTTTTCTCCTCTTAACATATTTTTAAGCTATACTTTAAAGTAGAGCTTTATAAAAACCGCCAGAGCGATAAGCAGCAACAATACCAGCGAAAATAGATAATCCCTCAGTTTATACGAAATAACGATGTAATTTGTGCGTTTTTCAGAATACCCGAAACCTTTGGATTCCAGGGCCATGGCGAATACCGTCGTCCCCCGTATTACCGACACGATGGTCGGTACCATGAGCGGCACGTATTTTTTGAGTTTCTGCATGAAACTGCCGGTATCGACATCCAGACCGCGGGATTTTTGCGCCTGCAGAATCGTGGTGGCCGTATCCGCTATCAGCGGAATCATGCGGATCGCTGTGGAGGTTGCAAAGGCGCCCCGGTAGGGCAGGCCAAGACGTATACACGCCATCGTGAGTTCTTCGATTTTGGTGGTGGAGATAAATACAATGCTCGTAATAATTATTATGACAAGCGAAAACCCGCCGCTGATGCCCCGGAGCAGGCCTTCCACGGAGAACCACAAAATGATCTTGGTGGGGCCCGGTGTTGTTAAAATCCATACTATGACTGTTACTAAAAATATTGTCAGGAGTACCTTGGCGGAATGCAGCACGTTACCGAGCGAGCGCCCCATCGCGGCGTAAACAAGCACGAATAAAAAAACAACCGCGAGTAACGCGGCGTTTTTCAGAAACATGAGGGCATACACAAAAAAGGTCAGCATCACAAGCAGTTTGACCCTTGGGTCAAGTTTGTGAAGGAAGGAGTTGATGTCCTGGTACATGAATACGCTCATATAAGTTTCTCCATCATTTAATATCCTCCATCATTCAATATCCCCCGTGCAGTACAGCATCTCTTCAAGTGACAGAACGGTTTTACCGAAGCCGTTGGAAAGTTCCACAATGTGCGGAGTCCTGAGCGAATGGTTCCTGAGTTTGGCGTCGTCGGAGAAAACTTCCCTTGTGGAGCCGTACATGATAAGTTTTCCGCTGTTCATCACCGCCACCCGGTGCGCGTACTCCGCCACAACCCACATGGTATGGGTAATCATGATGACGGTGTGGCCGGTTTCGTTTAGCTGTTTTACGAG
>WRFT01000128.1 GCA_009776385.1 Clostridia bacterium | reverse complement strand
TCGGCCAGGGATCAACAGCTCAGCGCCGCCAACGCGCGTTTAAAGACTGTTATTGCCAATTACGCGGGCGTCATTTGGAGCGTGGATAAAGATGAGGTCTTTAATCTCTTCAACGGCCTGCTTCTGAATAAAATTGGCGTTACCTCTTCTCGATTTGAGGGGAAAACCATAACCGACGCGCTGTCACAGGGGCCTTATCAAGATGCCATTGAGTATGTCAGAAAAACTTTTTCAGAAGGGCCGCAGGAGTGGTACTCCGAATACAGAGGCATAAAGGTACATGCGTATACGTCGCCTGTGATGAATGATGACGGCCGTGTGGCGGGCGTCGTAGGCAGCGTGGACGATTTAACCGAGATGCTGGAGCTGCAAGGAAAGTTTGAGCGAACCGCCGCCAGGCTGGAAGCGGTTGTGGCCAACTATCCGGGGGTTATTTGCGCGGCGGACCAAAACATGAACATTTCCTTGTTTAATGGCTTGATTCTGCCCGTCTTGCTGGGGCGTGATTATCCCATTGGCGAACGCGGCATCAGTGATATTCTGCGTAAGGACGAGTACAGCCATATCCTGCAAATTATGCGCAAAGCGCTTGTTCACGGGTTGCAGGATGGTTCGTTTAACAAAAACGGCAATGTCTTTCATATGACCGCCACCCCCATGCTGGAATCAGACGGCAGTGTAACCGGCGTGGTATGCCGTATAGATGACGTGACGGAAATGACCATGCTTCAGCAGCAGCTGGGATACGCCTTGGAAGAAGCGCGTAAGGCCAGCAGGATAGCGGAGGACGCAAGCCGTGCTAAGAGTGGTTTTCTGGCCAATATGAGTCATGAGATACGCACCCCCATGAACGCGATTATCGGCATGGTTCAAATAGCCGCCAAGACGCGCGAGGTGGATAAACTGAAGTATTGCCTGTCGAATATCGGCTCATCCTCCGCGCATCTGCTTAACTTAATTAACGATATTCTGGATATGTCCAAGATAGAAGCCGGCAAACTCGAACTGGATGAGGCGCCTTTCGATCTTGAAAAAACCTTGATGAAGGTATGCGATTTGGTCATTGATAAAACCGAACAAAAGGGTATAAAGTTCAGCAGTGTTTTAGACGCGGCCATGCATACGCTGTATGTCGGCGATGAGTTAAGGCTGTCGCAGGTCATCACCAATTTATTATCAAACGCCGTGAAGTTTACCCCCGAAAAAGGTAGAATTGAATTATCAATACGGGAAATCATAGCGGAAAAAGAATACAGCATACTGCGTTTTTCCGTAAAAGATTCCGGCATCGGCATGACGCAGGAGCAAATTAACCGGCTGTTTAATGCCTTTGAGCAGGCTGATATCAGTACGGCGCGCAAGTTTGGCGGGACAGGCCTGGGCCTTTCTATTGCTAAAAGCATTGTAGAAAAAATGCACGGCCGCATTTGGGTAGAGTCCGAACCGGAAAGGGGTTCCGAGTTCTTATTTGAAGTAAGGCTTGAGCGGTCGGAACAGCAGTACAACCTGGTTCTTAACGAGCGCATCCATCCGGCCGATATTTTCATGCTCGTCTTGGACGCGAACGCGGAGGAAAGAGCGTACTTAAAGTCTATCGTCAACAGCCTTGGCGTAGTACAAGTGGATGAGGCGGAAACTGTCCGGCAGGCGATAGGCTTGGTAAAAAGGGCTCAAACCGAGGGTAAACCCTATGATATCGCCTTTGCGGATATTGACTTTTACGATAAATCGAATGCGGATACATTGAAAGCGTCGGGCATTTTACTTAATGAGCATAATATCGTCGCCATGGCTTCCTTCTTAACATGGGATAGAATAGAAAATAGGGCCCGGTCGGTGGGCATCACGCGATTCGTGCCCAAGCCCCTGTTTCGCTCCGCGGTGCTCAATGCATTAAACGGCGTCTTGGGCGATGCCGGCAAGCATATGAATATTCCGTCTGACGATGATGACCTGCGCGCCATACCGGACCTGCGGCATTTGACGGTGCTGCTGGCCGAGGATGTGGAAATTAACAGGGAAATTCTTATCACATTGCTTGAGGAGACGGGCTTACAAATAGAAACAGCCGAAAACGGCCGGATAGCCGTGGAGTTATTCCGCCTGAACCCCCAGAAGTATGATATGGTCATTATGGATGTACAGATGCCCGAAATGGATGGTTATCAAGCTACCAGGGCCATTCGTTCCATGCCCGTGGAATGGGCCTTGAGGGTGCCCATCGTGGCGATGACCGCCAATGTCTTTAAGGAGGACGTGGACAAATGCCACGCTTCCGGCATGAACGACCATATACCCAAACCGGTGGATGTCAACACGGTCATCCGAAAAATAACGCAGCACTGCGGTATCGCGTCGGAATAAACGGCTTTCAATTTCATGGTATTAGCGCGGGTGAATCGGCGCGTTTCAGGCAGTCATTGTGCCGGGGCGCGTCTTTTTTACAGGTCCCTCAGTTTGGCTCTTTGAATCTTCCCGGATACCGTCTTGGGAAGCGCCTGCGTAAATGCCACGATGCGCGGATACTTATACGGCGCGGTGGCTTTTTTGACATGGTTTTGCAATGCCTTTATCAGTTCGTCTGACGGTTCCCAGCCTTTGGCCAATACGACGGTCGCCTTGACCACTTGCCCGCGCAGGGGATGCGGCACGGCGGTCACCGCGCATTCCAGAACGGCGGGATGCTCCATCAGCGCGCTTTCTACCTCAAACGGCCCGATACGGTAGCCGGAGGATTTAATAACGTCATCCTTCCGCCCGATAAAGTAATAATAACCGTCCACATCGCGCCATGCCATGTCGCCCGTGTGATACATGCCGTTGCGGAAAACCTCAGCCATTTGTTCGTCATCGCGGTAATAGCATGTCAGCAAACCCGCGGGATGCCCTTTATGAAGGCGTATGACAATTTCACCCTCCACGCCGTCCTCCACGCTTTGACCTTCCTCGTCCACCAGCGCGATATCGTAAAGCGGCGAAGGCTTGCCTGTGGAACCAGGGCGCGGCTCCATCCACTTGCTGGTCATAATCAGCGGCGCGGTCTCGCTTTGCCCGAATCCCTCGTGAATCTTAATGCCGGTAGCGGCGTGAAATTGATGATAAACCTCTGGGTTTAAAGGCTCGCCCGCCGTGTTGGCCCATTCCAGCGCGGACAGATCGTATGCCTTTAAGTCTTCCTTAATCATGTAGCGGTATACCGTCGGCGGCGCGCAAAAACTGGTCACGCGGTATCGGGCCAGCATGCTTAGCATATCCGCGGCGTCAAAACGGTCAAAATCGTATATGAACAGGGTTGCCCCGCATATCCATTGGCCGAACATCTTGCCCCATCCGCATTTGGCCCATCCGGAATCCGCCACGGCCATGTGCAGGGAATCATCATTCAAATTATGCCAATAGGCGGCGGTGGTGATTTGGGCGAGGGGATAAACATAGTTATGCGCCGCCATCTTCGGCATACCGGTTGTACCGGAAGTAAAATACATCAGCAGCGTATCGTCGTTTGCGGGTAGTACCTCGGGCGGGCTGAACGCCTCACTCTCCCAGGCGATAGCGCCGGTTAAATCCAAACAGCCTTCCCGATGGCCCAGCGTTATCACATGCTGAAGCGTCTCGCATTCGGGCCGCGCCTGATCGATGTGGTCGAGTACCTCCGTGTCGTTGACGCAGACGATGGCCCGTACGCCGGCCGATTCGCATCGGTAGACAATATCTTTTTTAGCCAACTGATAACTGGCGGGTATGATGACGCAGCCGAGCTTCATAAGCGCGATATAGCATATCCAAAACTCATACCGCCGCTTGAGGATAAGCATGACCGGATCGCCCTTTTTTAAGTTTAGCTTTTTAAAGAAATTAGCCGTACGGTTGCTGAGCCTGCTCAAATCCGAAAAGGTGAAGCGCCGTTCCTCGCCCTGCGGGTTCGTCCATATCATGGCGGCCTTTTGCGGAGAGAGGCGCGCGTATTCATCAATGATGTCGTACGCGAAATTAAACCGGTCGGGGATGTTTAAAACGAAATTGTTTTCAAAATTCCGCTGGCTGGTAAAGTCGATGCGTATATACCGATCCGCAAGCATTTTATTTGTTCGCTCCCTTTTTACGGAATGACCATCGCCAAAAAATGTACCGGCGCCCCGCCGTGCGCTTGCATGGCGTGCGGCGTACGCGAATCGTAGTAGATGCTGTCGCCCTCATTTAAAATGATGTCATGCTCGCCTACCATAATACGCATGGCGCCCGCCAGAATATAGTCAAATTCCTGGCCGTCATGCCGGTTGGGTACAAGCTCACGGTTCTCTTCCGGTTCGATAGTAACATAAAGGGGCTCAATTTTCCGATGCAAAAAATTATAGGCGAGGTTTTTATAAACATAATGGTCCTCGCGTTTAATATCCTGCCCTTTTCCCTTGCGCGTCACGCTCAGCACATTCAGGCGCGGCGCCTCACCGGTTAACAGTTCCGTCATATCAACATGAAATACCTCGTTCAGTTTGATGAGAAAGCTGATGGGAATATCCGCCTTGCCGCCTTCAAAGCTGATGTATTCCGCCTCGGGTATGCCGCATGCTTCCGCCATCTGCGTAACCGATAAATCCGAGGCTTCCCTTAAATCCGCGATGCGCATGGCGATTTGGGACACCTGATCGGACATGGCCGATACCTCCTTTTCCGCGCGGGAATGAATGAGCAGTATTATAAGGCATAACGGCTGAAAATACGATGTAAAAATTTCCGACCGGAATAACCGGCGCGATAAAAGGGAACAATGTGGCAATGCTTTTGGCATGATTGACGACAAAAACGCGCATCTCGGCTCCGATTTGTGGTATACTCTACCGTATTTAAGAATGCGCCTTGAAATGAGGATGGCTATGCCTTGGTATAAAAAATATTTACAAGACATTTGGAATATCCCCAACGCGCTGACCGTCGCAAGGCTTTTGGCGGTACCCGTTTATGTAGCGGTGTATTTGGCCGGCTACCGGATGGCGGCGTTTTGGATTTTTTTAGGCGCCATGCTCACCGATATCCTGGACGGGTATATCGCCAGAAAGTATCAGTTAGTAACCGCCTTTGGGAAATTAATGGATCCGCTTGCCGACAAGGTGATGGCGCTCACCGTCATGTTAACGCGGGTCGCCTCCGGTCGGCTCCCGCTTTTCGCGTTTGGCATCATTGCCGGCAAGGAGCTTTTTATGATTTTTGGCGGTTGGCTGTTAATCAAACGCAAGGACATCGTCGTCTATGCCTCCCCCATCGGGAAGGCTGCCCAATTCGTCTTTTGTCTGGGGCTCGCGTTGACCTTTTTTGAGGCATCCTTCGCCGGCTGGCCCATTGGGCCGGATCTGGTGCTGGTTTATCTTGCCGTGGTGCTCACGCTGGCCGCGCTGGCGCATTACGTGCTGTCCGCCGTGAAAAAACTAAAGGGAACCGAACCGCGATGAAGCATGTTGTGACGGCGGATGATAAGTACAAACAGATGACCGAGTCGCCCGCCGCGCGCCTGGTCATGCGGCTGGCGGTACCAAGTATCTTGAGTATGTTGGT
>WRFT01000127.1 GCA_009776385.1 Clostridia bacterium | reverse complement strand
ATATCCCTTGACTGTGATGCGGGCGTTGTATTACATCCGCGTCAACCTATGCGAAGCCATCAGCATTGACGATATATGCCGGCATGTCGGCATGAGCAAGTATTACTTTTGCCGCATGTTTAAGGCCTATACCGGTATGCCGGTCATACACTATATCAATATGCTCCGCTGTGATTACGCGCAAAAATTAATTGCCGAGAAGGGGTGTAATGTAACCGAGGCGGCACAGACACTGGGGATACATAATCTTCCTTATTTTTCCCGCTTGTATAAGCGGCACACGGGTGTGACGCCTTCGAAGATGAAACCGGAAAGGCGGTGATGGGTAAGCCATATTCTACCCCTTCACCGCGCCGGCCGTCATGCCTTTAATAAACTGTTTGCTCAGCAGCACATACAGGGTAATGACAGGTAACGCGGACAGCGCAAGCACCGCCAGCACCTTGGACCAGTCGGTTTGGTACTGGCCGAACAAGCGCGTGACACCCAACAGGAGCGTTTTAGCGTTTTCTTTGTTAATGAAGATGAGCGGGAACCACAGGTCATTCCAGAAGGGAATCAGGTTATAAATGGCGACGGTTGCCATCGCCGGCCGTAAAAGCGGCAGCATAATACGAATAAAGATATGGAACCGCCCAGCGCCGTCTATCAAACCCGCCTCGGTCAGTTCCCCCGGTACCTGCCGCACAAACTCCGTGAGTACGAAAATCGCGATGGGGATGCCCATCGCCGTATAGACGGGTATCAACGAGCCGATGGTGTTCAATAAGCCCATGGCCTTCACCAACTCCAGCAGACGGATGGAGGCGATTCTGATGGGGAGCATCATACCGGCTATCAGCGTAAAGTAAATGGCCGTAGAGGCGCGGCCGCGCCAGTGCGCCAAGGCATACGCCGCCAGAGAGCCGAGCAGCAGCACCAACACAATGGACGAGGATACCGCCATGAAGCTGTTTTTAAAGTAGCCCAGAAAATCGTTATTGCCAAGCACCGCGGTGTAGTTGCCCACGTTCCATTTAGCCGGCAGCCAGAAGGGATTATCATAGATGGTAAACCGGGTTTTAAAGGAGTTGACAAACAATATCCAAATGGGGAATAACGCGATAAAAGACCAGATAATCAATAGGATATGAGAGGGCAGATGCAGGTTTTGCATGCGCAGCGAGGAGCGCCTCTTTTCTTTTGGATACATGCTATCTTTCATACGTTACTCCTTGGTTTGGGTGCGTTTCAACGTGGGTATGACGCCGCAGCACAGCATAAAGAAGGTAACCGTCGCGATGGCCGCGCCCAGCCCCGTGTCCGGGATGGCAACCGGATGCTGCCCCGCCATACCGACGCGGTAGAACAGCGTGCCGATAAGATCGGTTTTATAGTTCGGCGGGCCGTTAGGCCCTGTCATGGCAAAAACGGCGTCAAAGGCGTTAAAATTGTTGACGAAGGTTAAAATAGTAACAATGCCAACCACGGGCATGATGATAGGCAGCTTAATATGCCGGAACTGATGCCATGTATTGGCGCCCTCGATGGATGCGGCTTCCAGCAGGTCGCCGGGTACATTGCCCATGGCCGCCACAAACATCACGGTGGGAATGCCCACCCATTGCCAGCAAGACACCAGCGACACCGCCGTTAAGGCTGTGGAGGCTTCCCCGAGCCATGGATACACCAGCGCGCCGAGGCCGGCGCCCGTCAATACATCACGGGTCCATAAAGGGTTTAAAATGAGCTTCCACAGGTAGCCTGTGACCAAAATCGCCAGCGTCGTGGGCAGGAAAATAATGGTTTGATAGACTTGCCGGCCGCGCAGGGTGGCATTGGAAAGCATCGCGGCAAACAGAAGGCCCAGTACATTTTGCACCAGCATGTGTATGGCAAAGAAATACCATGTTTGCCCGAACGCGCCCCAGTAACGGTCGGTGACCTCTCCGCCCGCGAACAGGCGGACGTAATTGGAAAAACCCGTGAAGGAGCGGTTGGCGGCGTTACCGGTGTAAAAACTAAGGCGCACGGAGTCTAAAAGCGGCCAGGCCATGAACAGAAGGTAAACCAATAACGCCGGCAGAATATAACGCAGCCAATACGGGGCTCCGGGATAAAGCGCGGGGATAGACCGCCTTTTTTTGGGAATAAGAAGCATATATCCTCCTAAAAAGGACGGAGGCCGGAAGCCTCCGCCCATGGCGAAGCGAAACGAAACAGGACTTGAGGCTACTGGGCTGACGCCGGCTGCACTAAGCTGTTAACGAAATCGGCGGCGGCCTGCGGAGTGGTTTCACCCTTTAGCAGGGCGTTTAGCTGTTCCAGCATGGGCGTGTATAAATCCAGATAGACCGGCCATACAAAGCGGGCATCCGTCTGCTTGCCTTCGTTCAACGCCAAAATAGCGTTGGCATGCGGCTCGTCGATAGTTATCGCGGCGTTAATCATGGGGAAGAAGCCGGCCGGCAGTACCTTGGAAGCCTCGGTCGCGCCTTCAACGGAGCACAGCCAGGCCAAAAACGCCTGCGCCTCTTCGGGATGCTCGGTGGCATTGTTCATGGTAATGGCCATGTCCGGGTGGAAGCAAATGCGGGTTTCGGACCCTTCGCGTGCGGGCACGGCGAAAACGCTCCATTCAAAATACACATCATCGTATGTGCCGCAGGTCCAGGAGCCATCCATAAACATGGCCGCGCGTTCGGTGGCGAACATCACCTGACTGTCATTATAGGTGATGGCGGAGAACCCGGGATCAAGGAAGGGCGCCAATGAAGCGAAATCGGTATACGCCATTACAAAGGCCTCGTCATTGAGGGGTTTTTCACCGCTTTCATACAGGGCGCGTTCCGCGGCGCCGCCGACATAGTTAGGCAGCATGTTCAGAAATGCGACTTCCAGAATGTCCCAGTTGTCCGCGATGCCGTTGGCAAGCGGCGTGATGCCGGCCGCCTTCAGGGCCTCGCAAACCGCGATAAACTCCTCCCACGTGGCGGGAACCGCCAGGTTATGCTCGTCAAATAAATTTTGGTTATAGTATACGGAATGGGACACCGCCGCGAAGGGCACCGCAAACATGGTTCCGTCCGCGTTCTGCCAGGGCTCCAGGCTGGAGGGGGTAAAATTATCCTTCAAGCCCGGTATGTCAGAGCAGTCAAAGAAGTAACCGGCATTATAGTTCTCCCTGCCCGGGGCATAGGAACGGGCGTACATGAGATCCGGGCCGATGCCGCCTTCCAGGTATTGGCGGAGGATGGTGTTGTACTGCGGCGGATCAATGGGCTGGAATACGATTTCCACCCCGGTTTTCTCCTTGTACAGGGCCAGCAGGTTGTTCATTTGCTGTACGTCGTCGGCGCGCCAAGAACCCATCGTCAGCGACACTTCCGCAGAAGCCGCCAGCGGGATGATGGCCATCAACGCCGCCAATAAAAACACGATACACTTTTTCATCAGTATGAGCCTCCTTTATCATATGGTTTTGAGCAGTTTCACTATATCTTTCCGATTATTATTTGTCAAGATGCCGCGTAGGGGTTGTGCGTTTGATTAGTACATGCAGCCGTTGCCGGCAAAGCCTAACGAACTACCCCGGATCCATCGATGAAAGCACCCTTCCGACGACACGCAGGTTATCGGATTCCCGATTGACCAAGATTGAAGTATACTATAGCCGATCAATACCGGTTGCAAAAAGGCAGTGACCGACTGCACTTCTTCTATGGTGCGCCGGTATTGAGGTTATACAGTACACTTACGGCGCACGGGGCGGCTGACTCGAAGCTCTGCCGGTGACGGAAGAAGTGAGAAGAAGACGGGGCGCGAAACGAGCGATGGCAGCGTCACAGCGCGACGATTGAGCACCGGGAAGCTGGCAGGCAAGTCGAGTACCTTGACAACCGCATTAGACACGCTCAACCCGTTCCGGTACAGAAGGTATGTCTACGACGAGGAGACCGAGCTTTATTGCCTCAGGAGCAGGTATTGCAACCCCGAGTGGTGCAGGTTTATTAACGCGAATACCGTGCTGGGGCAGACGGTGGCGTTGTTAAGCCACAATCTGTTTGCGTATTGTGGGAACTCTTCAATTACATTCGATGATACTGATGGTTTTGTCGCGATACTTTCACAAGGGATTAATCCTTCTATACTGGACACGTTGAGAGATTTAGGTTTTACATAGAAAAATGCTCTCATACCCGTATCAACATTAACTCAAGTGAACAGCACTATATTTAATCCAAGCATTCCACACGCCAAAGTTAGCTCTGAGTTATACGCGGAAAGGAAAAAGAAAGAATTGAATGAAAGGAATTATTACTATGCTTATATTGATGCTATATCTAAAAATTTAAAGGTATTTGCAATCCCTGCACTCACCATGGAACAGGCAAAAGCTGTAGTCGTGGGTCCTGAGGCGTGGGGAGAGTTTGCGGCTTTTCCATGTGGCCTCAATATTGGTGTATATACCCCTCGTCAACAGGACGCATTTGTTTTATCAAGGGCGACAGGTGGAACTTGGGTGCCTAAAATCGACATGGCCAGGGGAAATATAAAACCAGGGATATATTATATGCATTATCATTCTGCTAAACATGGAGCACATATTTGGTATGAGGGTCCATTTATACTACCTAGAAATTTATATAAAAAGAAAAGAGGAGAAAAATGATGAAAGTAAAATGGGGTAAAGAAGCAATCAATGCGTTGATGACGTATCGAGGCGATGCATATCTTGATACGCTAACCGGAGATATCATAAAAAGAAAAGGAGTATTTGATGAGAATAATCAATTCATCGTTGATGCCTATGACGTTAATATAGAGGACGACAGATATCTTAAGCTTCCTACTTTTTATCCCTACTTGCACTATTTATACTTAAAAAAACAAGGCTATTCTCTATATACGTTGACAAATTATGGACTAACAGGAAAAGAAGAGATCGAAAAGTATGCTTATTGCAGGAATGCCTGTGATGAGTTCTTCTACGATATGTATGTCCAACAAGTACACGAACTATTCGAGGGAACTCTAGGAGATAACGGGAAAAACGTAGAAGCCGGTTTCCGCATCTATATGAAAGAGAAAGAAGAAGAAATGGCTCGAGAGTGGTATATAAAACAGGGAATAACGTTAGATGACAATTGATAAGATAGGATAAGTTAACACATTTTATAATATTACATTTCATTATTGGTATGATTCCAAAAATCCGGGAGGAAAGCAACTTGATTGGCAGGAGGAAAATAGATTGATTACGAGTAGCGATAAATTATTACTGGAAGCGTTTATGAAAATGGAAACACCCCCTGATTTTCAAGGTGGAATAAAATTTGAAAACGAGATATTTATTGATTCTTTAATAGGATTGGTAAACAGATTACTAAAAAAGAAACCTCCCACAACAGATGAGATTAACATACACAAACCCAATTCAGAAGACAAAAAACGCTTTTCAAAAATTTTATCTAACTCCAATGAAAACTTGATTTATTATAATTTGATAAAAATATGTTTTCTAATTTTAGAAAAGTATTCTGTGGTTTAGATTTTATTATCACTTTACAGTTCTATTTGACAATACTACCATTAATATT
>WRFT01000126.1 GCA_009776385.1 Clostridia bacterium | reverse complement strand
ATTTTTTCACGGAGGATACGCTTTTTAAAATGATATCTGAACTGTCCGGCGATATCGTTTTATCCGCTTTGGATTGTATCACTAAAACGGGACAATGAATTAGGGGCAGGATATGCCGCGCATAGCGTATCACACGGTATAACTCGGCCGCAGCGTGCGGCGGGAAACCCGTATAACCATAATCGTATTCCTTCATGGCCGGCGTCTCCTCTTCTTGCGGGCGGGCACGCCACTTCATTATCGGCATGAATGGGGACAAGAGACCCGCAACAGGCATGAATGCGGAAGGCGCTCGCAGGGGGGCGGATAACGAAATGACACTGTTCAAGCCCGGGTCACCCGCCGCAATGAGCGCCAGAAGCGCGCCCATAGATAAACCGGCCGCTGAAACACGGGGATGAACACGGCGCAACGCCATCACAGCGGAGCGCGTGAAGGCGATATAGTCCTGCGCCGTTATTTTTTTCATATCCTCAGGCCGTGTTCCGTGGCCCGGCAGCGTAACGGTTTGCACAGTGAAGCCATGCTGATGCAGGGTTTCACCAAGCGGCCGCATATGCCCGGGTGTACCGGTAAAGCCGTGCAGTAACAGTACGGCATGGTCACCGCCTTTTTTATAAAAAGGCTGAGCATATTCATCGCCAAGCGGGCATTCCGGCCGCATCGGCAACGCCTCCTCTATACTTTAATCGGTTATGGCGTTCTTTTCGTTGATGGTTCTGATATCCTCCGGCCTGCGAATTGAACAGCAGTTTGGGCAAGCCGTCAGTTTTTTATATTCAGGCAGTTCAAAATCGCCGTAACGGAAGGGCGTTAACGGTAAAAACTTATCTCTCACTGCAGAGCAAACCTCCCGAAGATGGTAATTTGAGCCTCCGTTCGGATTATAATATAAAATAGTGTCAGCGGAAGGCAGCGGAATCTGCCGTCCGGGAAAATCTTCCCAAATGGCCAGCTTCACCGTTTTATTCGCGATGTTTCTATACATATTATCCCAAATCCACTTCATGTTGATACCGTCGGCGTTTTTCACCCTTTGTACACGGATACAACCATGACTCGCGCGCTGCCCCAATTTAGGTTCCGTGGTACGAAAGTTCGGTGAGCCGTCCGCGTTATCTATATGCGGCACTTCGTGAATTAAATCGCCCGAGTTAAAGCGTATGGCCATCGGGCAGTGCAGATTATCGGAAGCAAACTCTCCCACAGCACTGATTAAAAAAAACTCACCGGACCGCGTTTCATTATAGGGCTGTCTGGCGGTTCCCAGACCTGTTGAGCAGAGCAGTTCAGCGATGAGCTTACCGTTTCTGAATATGTATAAACGTTGTGTCAGCTTGTCCACTACGATACCGAATTCCTTATTGCCGGGTTCTTTTACTTCTAGTTGGTCTGTTTTTACATAACCCCGTACCAACGCGTTCCAAGCCTTAATCTTGCTGTCATGGAAGGAACTGGAATAGGTTTCCACATAAGACCATCCGTTATCCAATGTTCCCAGTACATGAACGCTTTGAGTAGCGCAGGTCACATCCCCTACCAGTGCGGATTTTTCATCCGGCTCGCTGAGTAACCTTATCTGCCTCCTTTGATTTCCCTTCACGACAGTCATCGGTGCCATCAGCATCTCCCAAACTGCCGCTTCGTTGGTGATATCCATCGGGGTGGACCAATAACAATGCTTGTCTTGGCAGTGAGGTTCCAAGAGGTGAGCGGGCGTGAAGACAGGCGGAGGCTCTTCGTAAGATTCCGCTGTAATGGTTTCCTTTTCGGTTTCCCCGCTCTTACCAATAACATCCGATGAATCGTTTCGTACCAACTGCACAGCGTAATGTTCGCTGAGTATATCCTCATGCGTTAACGCGTCTCGAAGCGTCAGTTCAAGTGTATAGTCCCCCAAAGGCGTTAATCGGCCGTTTTCGTCGGAAAAACCTTTCCAAACGACAGTCACGCTCTCTTGGCCGACGGGACAGGAGCCGAGGATATAGCGGTTGTCCGCGTTAAACAGCGAATAGACCAGCGTAGCGTCATGACTTGCCGCGATATCCATGGTCAATGGCGAGTCGGGGCTGATGAGGTGGCTATGCAGCATCACTTGCGTAAAAATGGCATGTGATTCGTCCACTGTCAACTCGCCCATATCCGATAGACCGCCTCCGGAGAGAACCAAATGGTAAAACCCGGGCGTGATGGGCTCGCCAAAATAAAGACCGTCCCACCCCAGCGTCGTTGTACCGGCAGAGGCTTCATATCCCTTGGCAATGACGGCGGCAATAACCCCCTGACTGTCCAGCACCATTATATCCAAAGTCATTGCAGCGGAGGCTTCAAAGCTTATCTGTGAAAGCGATCCGGGTATGACGGGACTCGGTATACCCGTTAACCGCAGTGATTCGGCATGAACGGGCACGGCGACCGCCAACAGGCACAGCAGCACGCACACTATCACGAGTAAGCCGTGTCGTCTCATCTCTTCATCTCCTTTACACCATCCGTCATCCTCTATTTTTCTTAATAACCTGTTCGCCCGCCTTCACGGCGTGCCCGGCGGTAAATCCGTATTTTTCAAGCAAGAATCCGGCGGGAGCGGATTGACCGAATTCCTCCATGGCAATGACCGACCCGTCCAGCCCCGTATATTGATACCAGGGCATAGCGGAGCCCGCTTCCATTGCCAGGCGCGCGCGCATATGAGGCGGCATCACTTGATGCTTGTACGCTTCGTCCTGCTCATTAAACAACTCCATACAAGGTACGGATATCACGCGGGCATCAACTCCGCTTATCTTGAAAAGCTCGCGCGCCTCCATCAACGGCGCCACCTCGCTGCCGGAGGCCATCAACAAGATATCGGGAGCGCCGTCACTGTCTTTTAAGATATAAGCGCCTCGAAAAGCGGCTTTCCCGCTGCCTGTATACGACGGGAGATCCTGCCGCGTTAATATCAGGCATGTCGGACGGCGGCGGTTAAGCGCGCTGAGCCATGCCGCAGCTGTTTCATGCCCGTCCGCGGGTCTGAAAACATCCAGGCCCGGCATGGCGCGCAGACCCGCCAGATGCTCTACCGGCTGATGTGTCGGCCCGTCCTCGCCGACGCCAATGGAATCATGCGTCAGAATATAGATGACAGGCAGCTTCATCATCGCAGACATACGCATCGCGTTTTTCATGTAGTCGCTGAATACGAAAAATGTAGAACAGAAAACGCGCAAGCCGCCATGCAGCGCCATTCCGTTAGCCATAGCGGCCATGGCATGTTCCCGCACACCGAAATGTATATTACGCCCCAGCCGGTTTTCCGCGCTGTAGTCTCCGCCGCCGTTGATGGTGGTTTTGTTCGACGGCGCAAGGTCCGCGCTGCCCCCCACCAGATTGGGAATCCGTGCGGCTAACCGCTGAATCATTTCGTATGAGCAAATGCGTGTGGCCATTGCTTTTGGAAAATCATACAGTGCTTCGTCATCGGCCAAATCCTTTGGCAATTCGCACGCAAACCATGCGTTCCATTCGTCTTTCATGTCCGGATATGTTTTGAAATAACGGCACAGTAAATCCTGCCAGGCCGCTTCTTTTTGGTTGCCCGCTTGTGCGGCTTGCGCAAGATGCTGATATACATCGTCACTTACATAAAAATCGTCCGGCGGCATGCCTAAACGTCGCTTCATGGCGGCGACGTTTTCCTTGCCCAGCGGCTCTCCGTGAGCGGAAGCCTTGCCTTCCTTTTGCTCACAACCATACCCGATGAGGGTGGGCGTGATAATTAAGGAGGGCCTGGCATCTTGCTTCGCTTCGTTGATAGCCTGTAATATCGCCGTATCGTCTTGACCATCTTTAAGCGTCACCACATGCCATCCATACGCCTGAAAGCGCAGCCCGATATCTTCTTTCATGGCGATGTCCGTACTGCCCTCGATAGAAATACCGTTATCATCGTACAGTAAAATCATTTTTCCTAAAGCGAGCGTACCTGCCAGAGACACCGCCTCCGCGCAGACACCTTCCATCATACAGCCGTCACCGCAAATGGCATATGTGTAATGATCGATTACCGGAAAACCGGGTCTGTTGAACTTGGCAGCCAGCATGGTTTCGGCAATAGCAAAGCCTACCGCATTGGCGACACCTTGGCCGAGCGGGCCTGTAGAGGTATCTACGCCGGGGGTGTGCCCCTGTTCGGGATGACCGGGCGTTAAGGAACCGGCCTGCCGAAAAGACTGAAGCTCATCCATAGATAAGCGATACCCCAGCAAATGCAGCAGCGCGTATATTAAGGCGCCAGCATGCCCGTTTGACAGCACAAAACGATCGCGGTTCAGCCATTCCGGATGAGCGGGGGAATGATTCATGGCGTGCGCGTAGAGGGCGTATCCCGCCGGAGCCAAGCCCATTGGCGCGCCGGGGTGGCCGCTGTTCGCTTTTTGTACCATGTCTGCCGCGAGCGTTCTGATTGTGTGAATGGTTTTCTCGGAAATATCCATCATAAAAACCGCCTTTCAACCGTTACTGAAATCATGGGTCCCCTGGACCAAGGGCGTAAAATCGATACCCGGGCATCCGTCAAGAACCTTCAGAAGATCGGTAAGCATTGCCTGTACACCGCCCAATACATCGCTTTCGGCGTTTAAGGCAAGCACCGGGTCATGGACGGACAGCCTTAGCAGAAACCAACCGTTGTGAATACCACCGGCATAATCATAGCTGATACGTACCCCTTCCCGGTTGTCCGGGGCGATATGCCATGACTCCATAGCCGTCGCGTAATCCAGCACTCTTTCTATAGCGTCCAAGCCTGTGCGTCTGAAATCCGGATTCGTGATATGCAGACGTATCTCGCGGCTTTCCGCCGGTTCTTTCAAGTCTGCAATTAAAGAGCTTAAGACGCGCCCGTCTTGCTTCATGCGCATGGCCTCTACGATTAACATGGTTACCAAATACATGCCGTCATCCAAAAAATGATTTTCGCGTAACGCCGCGTGCCCGCTTGTTTCGATAGCCAGCGGACAGTTGACCCCTTGACGGTTTAAAAGCATGGCTTCACGAATAACGCTTTGATACCCGCGTTTATAACGATAATGTACGCCGCCCCATTCTCCGATAAAATCGGAAAGCCCGGAGGAGGTGACCGAATCGGTTACAATGGTTATACCGGGTTCCTTATCCAACAGAATGGCAGACACCAGGGCGATAAGCCTGTTGCGGTTGACGGGACGGCCGGATGGATCGACTATAGCCGCGCGGTCACAGTCCGCGTCAAAAATAACGCCCATATCCGCGCCATGTTTAAGAACCGCCTTGGACAACATGGCGATAGCCTGTTCATTCTCCGGGTTGGGCACATGATGGGGAAAACGGCCGTCCGGTTCCAGAAAAAGGCTGCCTTCGGTCCATGCGCCGAGTGAGGCGAGCATATCGGCGAAAAACCCACCCGCCCCATTGCCCGCGTCTACGATAACATGAAGCCCCAGCAACGGCATTTGCACATCGGTTTCCAACCCGTCGCGAATACGGCGTGACAGTATCTCCCGATACGCGGGTAAAAACGCTTTTTTAGCAATGCTGCCGGAAAAGGAGAATGTCTCCGGCGCTGTCAATGCAT
>WRFT01000125.1 GCA_009776385.1 Clostridia bacterium | reverse complement strand
GTTGCGGATATGGCGCCGCAGGTTAAAGCCGTCGTCACCGCGGAGGACCATAGTTTCATCGGCGGGCTTACCGCCGCCGTAGCTTTAGCGCTGTGCAGGTCGGTGACGCCGATGGCATACGTGGCCATCGAGGATCAGTTTGGGCAGTCCGCGCACACGCTGGACGAACTGATGAACCATTACGTCCTTACAGCCGCGCACATTGCTCAAAGCGTGCTCGAGCTGCTTGGCTGACGATATAAGGAGGGGTCGCGGATGCGGATTGGGTTTATCGGGCTTGGAATTATGGGAAAGCCCATGGCGAAAAACCTGTTAAAGGCCGGGCATGGCATGACTGTCTATGACTTGGCGGCTTCAAATATGGAAGAGATTATCGCAGACGGAGCCATTGCCGCGGCTTCCTGCCGCGAGGTGGCCGAAAAAAGCGAGCTGGTCATTACCATGCTGCCCAATTCTCCCCATGTGCACTCTGCGGTGCTTAGTGAAAACGGCGTGCTGGAAGGCGCGAAAAGCGGCATGATTCTCATTGACATGTCTTCCATTGCCCCGGCCGCATCGCAAGAGATAGAAGCCGCCTGCCGTGAAAAAGGCGTGCAGATGCTCGACGCGCCGGTGTCGGGCGGTGAACCCAAGGCCATTGACGGGACACTGGCCATCATGGTCGGCGGGGACAAGGCGGTGTTCGAGCGGGTAAAGGACGAAGTACTGCTTAAGGTTGGCGCGTCCGCCGTTCACTGCGGTGCGGTCGGCGCGGGTAATACCACAAAATTAGTCAACCAAATCATCGTAGCCTGTAACATTGCCGCCTGTGCCGAAGCGTTTACCTTAGCCGTAAGCGCGGGTGTTGACCCCGAGATGGTTTTTCAAGCGATTCGTGGCGGCCTCGCCGCCTCCGCCGTCATGAACGCCAAGGTTCCTATGATGATGGAGGGCAACTTCACGCCCGGCTTTAAAATCGATCTGCATATCAAAGACTTGGGCAATGTGCTGGATACCGGCCACAACGTCGGTGCTCCGTTGCCGATGACCGCCATGGTGATGGAAATGATGCAAACACTCCGCGCTGACGGACGCGGAAGCGACGATCATGCCTCGCTGGCCAACTACTACGCGAAACTGAGTGGGATTACGATTGGCGTATGAAACTGTTGTTCGCGCCCGACTCCTTTAAGGGTACCTTTTCCAGTGCCGATGTCATTCAAGTGTTAAAATGCGCGGCCCGCCGGCATTTAGGAACGGAGATCGAGGTCATCGAAGTTCCCATTGCCGACGGCGGCGAGGGCACGGTGGCGGCTATGGTGGCCGCGGCTCACGGTGAAACCCGTACCGCAACGGTTACCGGGCCGTTAGGGAGTAAAGTATCCGCGAAATACGGCATTTTGCATGACAATACGGCTATAATAGAAATGGCGCAGGCTTCCGGGCTGCCGCTGGTGCCTATGAAGCATCGAAACCCGCTTTACACCGGTACATACGGTACCGGTGAACTGCTGCGAAACGTGCTGAATCAAGGAGTTCGTAAGATAATCATCGGCATTGGCGGCAGTGCTACCAACGACGGAGGCATGGGTATGCTGCGTGCGCTGGGGGCACGCTTTTTAGATGCGCAAGGCAGCGACCTGCCCGGCCGCGGTATCGATTTAATCCGTGTACGGCACATTGATCTGGACGGAATAATGCCCGAAGCTTTGGCGGCGGATATCATTTGTATCTGTGATGTCGCCAACCCTTTGCTGGGTCCAACCGGCGCCACATATATCTATGGGCCGCAAAAGGGGGCGGATAGTCATGCCTTGGTTGCATTAGAAGACGGTATGACCCATTACGCCGACTGTTTTCGGAGCCAATTTGGATATGATATCGCCACTGTTCCGGGTTCAGGCGCGGCAGGGGGATTAGGCGGTGCGTTACGGGGCGTATTAAACGCAACATTGCAATCGGGTATTGACGTGGTACTGGAAACCGTGCAATTTGATCATCTGCTGGAAGGTGTTTCGCTGGTGGTTACCGGTGAAGGGCAAATAGACGGCCAATCTGTTCAATATGGTAAAGCGGTGGCGGGCATATTGCGCCGTTGCCGGGCCAAGGGCGTACCGGCGGCAATCATTGCTGGCGGTATGGGAACGCAGGCTGAAACCATATTTGATATGGGTGAGGCCAGCATCATGACAACCGTAAACGGTGTCATGTCGTTGGAGGATGCCATGCAAAACGCTCCCGCGCTGCTGGAAAGCGCCGCGGACCGTCTTTTCCGCTTCATTAAAATCGGAATGTCTATCGTATAACGCCCTCGATGTGACTGCTGTAATATTTTACGCCATTAAACATATAATTTATGCACGACCCATTGCTTTGGGGCTTACCATTCCTTAAATTCTTGGTATACTATGCGTACGGAGAAAGGGGGAATCCATGTGGAACACAGGCCGCTTGGCAAGACCGGCTTAAACGTTTCCATCCTTGGTTTTGGAGGCTTTCACCTGCTGGAAATCCCTGTAACAGAAGCGGAAAAGCTGTTGAATGCCTACTTGGACGCAGGAGGCAATTACGTAGAAACCGCCGCCGGATATGGAAATGGCGAATCGGAGCGTAAAATCGGTCGGTCGATCATGCATCGCCGAGGTGACTTCGTTCTGGTATCCAAAACCGACAAGCGGGATGCGGCGGGCGCGGCGGCACAAATCGACCGAACGCTGCGCCACCTTCGTACCGATCATCTGGACGGCATTTTAATGCATGGCATCGCGTCAATTGATGAATTGAATCAAATTCTCGCACCCGGCGGCGCGTATGAGGCCGCGGATTCCGCCAGGCAGGCCGGTAAGGTTGGGTTCATCGGCATCTCGATGCATGGTTGGCCCGGCGCGTTGATTGAGGCGCTAAGGCGTGACAGGTTTGCGGCGGTCATGTCCACAATCAATTACTATGACCGATGCAATTACCCCGAAATTGAAAATATATTATTGCCGTTGGCGCAAGAAAAGGGCGCGGGCGTGATTTTGATGAAGCCTGTAGCGGATGGTTACCTGTATCGTTCCGCGGCTCAGGCATTCCGTTACGCGTTCAGCCGGCCGGTGTCCGTGGTGGTCGCGGGCATTAATAACGAAAAGATCTTGAAGGATGACTTAGCCTACGCGGAAAGCTATACGAAGATGACGGAGGAAGAAGAAGACGAGCTGCTTAGGGATGCGCCTGAACTGGGCAGCTATGTATGCCGGCAGTGCGGTAAGTGTGCCTGCCCGCAGGGGGTCCATATCCGGGAGGTATTCGCTTGCGAAGGTTACTTCGACCGTCAGATGGCGCGAGGTGTCGTCGAGGATACAGCGCAATATGCGTTAATGGAACGGCTGCGCTTTTGGTTCGGACAAAAAGAATTGGGACAGGCACGCTATGCAAAGATCTCGGGCGGTATCACTGCCTGCAATGACTGCGGCAAATGCTTGCCTCAGTGCCCGTATCATATCGACATTCCGGCGAAACTTCGCATAGCGGACTATAAATTAGCCGAAAGGGGTATTTATTAACGCCGGCACCGTGCAGACTCATGACCATTTGCCTAATTGTTGCCGATGAAACCGGTAACGGTGCTTTAAACCAACAATTCTATGATTCCATGGAGAAATACAAATTGTCATTGGATTAAAAATTCTGCCTAGCGTTCCTTACATGTGGTAGAATAAAGTAAATAATGCTTTGAAAGGTTGATAAGGCACACATGAAGCAGGAACAGCAGGTAATCCATGTCATGAGAACGTTGGGTGGACTAGCGACGTTTGGCAAGCTAAACGCCTCCATTGATTTTTCCGGTTGGGGAACGAAAACCCCTGAGGCGTCGGTGAGGCGCATTATACAGAAAAGCCCTGCTTTTTTTCGTATAAAACCCGGGCTTTGGGCGCTGGAGGAGAATAGAAAAGAAATCATTGCCAGGTTCGATATCGCCACCGGCAGCGAAAGAAAAGAGGATGCGTTTTCCCATACATATTATCAAGGCTTGGCAGTCGAAGTGGGTAATTTTTCAAAGGTGGATACATTTGTACCGAACCAAGATAAAAATAAAATCTTCATTGACAAACCGCTTAAGGAAGTTGCCAGTTTGCATGAGATACTTCCTTTTTCATACAGTGAGATGGTTGGCCGTGCGAAAACCATCGATGTGATATGGTTTAACGAAAGACGCATGCCGTGCGCTTTTTTTGAAATTGAACATTCGACAGATATACAAAACTCATTGTTAAAATTCTTTGAACTGCAGGATTTATATGCTAAATTCTATATCGTGGCCGATGAATACAGACACAAGAAGTTTAATGAAATGATTAGTCGTTCAGTGTTCAAACCTATTAAGGACCGCGTTGTGTTTAAAAGTTATGAATCGTTATCGGACATATATGAAAAGGAATATCGAAGAAAACAAGCCGCGGTATTGTTATAGTCATATAAATAGAATCGCAGTATAAGATGTATAAAATCTCTAAAGACGGCTGATAAAATGCGCTTTATATGCCATAAAGTCCTTGCATGTTTTGTGATTTTACATTATATTACTATCATCACGTGAATTGGAGGTACAACACCCTGTATCGCACAGCTATCAAAGCACTCCATGAATGGAAACTAAAAAGCCCGAGGAAACCTTTGATTATCAAGGGAGCGCGTCAAGTCGGCAAGACTTGGCTGATGAAAGAGTTTGGCAGAACGGCTTTCCGACAAACTGTCTATATCAGCTTTGACAACAACCAGCGCATGAGGGAATTGTTTTCTTCTGACCTTGATGTCAAACGTCTTATTATGGGTATTGAGCTTTACGCCGGCCATAAAATTGACCCTTTAAATACATTGATTATTTTCGATGAAGTGCAGGAAGTCCCGGCGGCACTGTCCTCTTTAAAGTACTTTTATGAAAACGCCCCGGAGTATCAAATCATCTGTGCGGGTTCTTTGTTAGGTGCGGCACTCCATCAAGGTACTTCTTTCCCCGTTGGCAAGGTGGCGTTTATAGACCTATATCCTTTATCATTCGCCGAGTTTATGCAGGCTATGGGAAAGGAGCAATTTGTATCTTTACTGGAGCAGGGCGATTTTAAGATGGCAACCGCATTCAAGCAGGAGTATATCGACCTGCTGAAGCATTACTACTATGTGGGAGGTATGCCGGAAGCGGTGCTGTCATTTACCATGAGCCATGATTTCAACGAAGCGCGTGAGATTCAAAGGCGCATTCTTGCAGCCTACGAGCAGGACTTCTCCAAACACGCTCCGAATGAGGTTGTCCCGCGTATTCGTATGCTATGGAACAGTATACCGGCACAACTTACAAAAGAGAGTAAGAAATTCATTTACGGCCTCATCAAGGAGGGAGCGCGGGCACGTGAATACGAGTATGCCCTGATGTGGTTGACAGATTGCGGACTCGTCCACAAGGCGCACCGCGCTGCAGCGCCAAAGATACCGCTTAAAGCTTATGAAGATTTAAAGGCCTTTAAGCTGTTTTTTGTGGATGTCGGGTTGCTATCATGCATGACGAGGCTCCGGCAAGATGTTTTACTGGACGGCAACGATCTTTTTATGGAGTTCAAGGGCGCGTTAACAGAGCAAT
>WRFT01000124.1 GCA_009776385.1 Clostridia bacterium | reverse complement strand
TTAGTGAAAAAAGCCATCCGATGACGCCCCGCAGCCTTTGATCGGCTATCAACAGGGGAATGCCGCCGGTCAGCGTTCCCGCCGGGCATATAAAACGGCAAAACGCCGGCCCGGCGGACTGCGCCGCCAGCAGCGGCAACAAGAGAACAAATACCACCAAAACGACGTATTTGATGGCCACAAATGCCCTGCGCAGCTTCAGCTTCGGCGAGGGGATTTGATGTATCCACTCCTGTATCAGCCCGAAAGGGCATAAAAAGCCGCATATAAAACGGCCCAACGTTACGCCAAAGGCCAGCAGCAGGCCCGCGACATAAAAACTGACGGGGTAGCGGCCGGATGAAATGACCTGCTGCAGCGCGCCGATGGGGCAAGAGCCCAGCGCGCCGGGGCAGGAATAGCAGTTGAGGCCCGGCACGCATACCTGTTTTAGCGGCCCTCTGTATAGGGTTCCCGTCGCGAATCCGGACAGATTCGCGTTGGTGATGACCGCCGCCGCGCATTGCACGAGTTTCCGTTTCAGCGTCTGCTTCATCGTTAACCCAAGCCGATGCATTCAAGGCAAATTAAAATGGCCTTCGTCAAAATCAGGCGCACTTCGCCGCGGGCGGCTCCAAAGGCGATGCATGCGGCCGCCAGCAGTATCAGCGCTGTTTGAACGCGCCGCCGGGTTTTTATTGTCATCCTATCACGCCTCCCGATACGGACGGGTGTTTTTCCTTACACGCGGATAGCCCTTATTCGGGGAGCGCCTGCCGCAGGGTGTCCGCGTTGGTCATCCCGGCGATGTACCGTATGATGATGCCCTCTTCATTTAAAACCCACGTCTGCGGAATAAAATCCAGGGTATAAGCTCTGTAAAGCAGGGCGTCCGCGTCATAGGCTATCGGGTAGGTATAGCCGTTCTTGTCGATAAAGGCACTTACCGTGTCGGGCGCTTCACCGCAGCTGACGCCCAAAACATGCACCGCGCCGTCCAACTCGTCAAAAACCGCTTGTAAATCCGGCATTTCGCGCACGCAGGGCGGACACCATGTCGCCCAAAAATTGAGTATGACCGGTTGCCCGCGCAGCTCCGAAAGGGTTACGGTTTCCCCGTTAAGCAGCGGCAGCGTAAAATCGGGCGCCGCCTGCCCTACATGCAGCCCCACGGTTGCCTCACCGCCGGCAGCCTCCGTGCCCTCCGCTAAGCCCGCGGGTAAAAAGCCGCCCACAACCATTAAAATCAAGCATGCCGCTATCCATCGTTTCATTATGATACATCTCCCTTCCCGTTCCGCGTCCGTTTGTCCGTTTGATTGGTTTATTCGCCGTTCCGGCGGATATCCCTGTAAAGGAGTTTCAGTTGCCTGTCAATCATATAATATGCCTCAGATTTTCTTGTGAAAGGGGAGTCATTTTGCCCTTGTGTATCCAATGAATCTGCCCTGTATGGCAGATGCGGCCGCCCGTCACAAAAATGGCGCTGTCGTCTTCCATAGCGCAAATAGGCAGCTCCGTTGAAATATGCAATAAGGTTGACAACACCTGTTGGTCTTCAGGCTCAAAGTGCGGCTTGACCGTTATATCGGCCAGCCCCAACCCATCATAGGGGATAGGGGATTCCTTCGTGGCAAGCGAGCGTTTGGCCATGTTGATGGAGCCCGCGCTTAAACCCAGCACCGCCGCGTCGGTATGACGGATTGGAACATCCAAGTTTGTGTTTCGTATTAATTCTAATTGTAGTTTGGGGTAGCCGCCCATCAGAAACACGCAGGATGCGTCATGAATTAATCGGGCGGCGAGGGAAGGGTCCATGCGGTTATCAATCACATCATGCCGTTTAAAAGGTATGTGGTACTCTATAAAAAGACCATGCATATTAACCGCATCGATGTCGTTGCGTTCATAATCCGCAGGCCAAGCGCTGATAAAGACAAAAGCGGTTTGGACGGATTACGGGACGAAGCTATGCTCGACTCGGCATTGTCCGTTGCGTTCCAAACCTTTGACGGCGTGGAACTCTATCAATCTACGGCGGCGAAGATTGCTCGGATTGCGTACGGCCTTGTGTGCAATCATCCGTATATAGATGGAAATAAAAAGCAGGACACATTCTAATTCAATATTGATGTCACGTGAATACAGCTCCATGTTCCGTGTCCGATTGCTTCGCTGTATTCGCTTCTTCACCGCTCGGGCGGATATCGCTGTCAAGGAGTCGATCATCCCCGAAAACCAAGTTTATCAGCTTACAATATTCCCGATAGGCTAAATATTCCGACAATTCTAATAGCTCGGCGGCTATTTCGCGATAATACCATTCGTGCTTGCTTTTATCCTTTTGGTTGAACCGTTCCCATACGCCATCTCCGATACGGACCGTGTCCCGGTAAATGGCTCGAATATTGGACAGTTTATCGGCGAGCATAATGATTTTTTCGTCTAATGAAGCCGATGGTAAGGCGGACAGGGTTGCTTTTTTTCGCAATTCCCATGATTCGGCCGCAGGAATTCCCGGTAATTTATCCTCGCTTTCTGCCGCGACCAGCTTCGCGATACGTCCTCCAAACTCAGTTTCTATTTCATTAATTGTCGTGTTTGTATCTTCAACAACATCATGCAGTACCGCCGCCGCCAACACGTCGGGTTCGTTTGTTATGCCGGCGGCAATGGAAACCGCCTCCAGGGGATGTACGATATAGGGTGTATCGGTTCCTTTCCGTACCGCCCCCGCGTGTCTTTGCGTGGCGAAGAGAATTGCTTTTTCCAATACATTCAAGTCAGAGGATATCACGTAGACACCGCCCCGCGGTCCGCGTCCAGCGTGACGACCGCGCCGGTCTTGAGGATCCGCGTCGCGTTGGCGGCGCCAATAATCACGGGGATATCCAGGCTCATGGCGGCGATCGCCCCGTGACCGTTGGGGTCCGGGTCCTCAATAACCAGGCCGGACGCCTTTCGGATGAGGGGAAGCATGGCGTTTGTGGTTTGGCGCATCACCAATATGTTGCCGCCGCGGAAATCGCGCAGCGCCTCCGATTCGTTCATGGCGACACACAGTTCCGAGCAGGTCTTTTTATGGGTGATGCCGTTGCCCGTAACCAGAATATGGCCCGCCACATGCACCTTCATTAAATTGGTCGTGCCGGAAATGCCCAGAGGCGCGCCCGCCGTCACCACTACGAGTTCCCCGTCGGCAATAAGCCCCGTTTTCACACACGCGGTGATGGCCTGTTCAAACAGGTCGTCCGTGTTCTCCACCTCGTCGATGACAAGCGGCGTAATGCCCCAGCTCAGGTTCAACTGACGGCGCACGCCCTCGGTGGTCGTGCAGGCGATGATGGGGCATTGGGGGCGGTATTTGGAAATCATGCGGGCGGTCACGCCGGATTTCGTCACCGGAATAATCGCGGCGGCGTCTAAATTCAGCGCGGCGGCGCACGCGGCGTGTGAAATCGCGTTGGTCACGTCGCTGTTGGGCGCGCCCCCGCGCTTTACAAACCGTGAGGCATAATTAATATCCGCTTCCGCGCGGGTAATGACACGCGCCATGGTCGCCACCGCCTCTACCGGATGCTGCCCGATGGCGGTTTCACCGGAGAGCATGGTAGCGCTGGTGCCGTCATAGATGGCATTGGCGATGTCCGCCGCCTCCGCGCGTGTCGGCCTGGAGTTGGTCATCATGGATTCCAGCATCTGTGTGGCGGTGATAACCTGTTTCCCGGCGTTGTAAACCTTTTTGATAATCATTTTTTGCATGACGGGTACGTCTTCCAACGGTATTTCCACGCCCATGTCTCCGCGCGCGACCATGATGCCGTCAGAAACGCGGATAATCTCGTCAATGTTGATAACGCCCTCTTTGTTTTCAATTTTGGCGATGATATTCACCGTCGTGCAGTGCTCGCGGCTGAAAATTTCGCGGATATCTAAAATATCCTTCGCGCGGCGCGTGAAGGATGCGGCGATAAAATCGAAACCGTTTTGAATGGCAAACAGAATGTCCTCCTGGTCTCTTTGGGAGATAAAGGGCATACTAAACTGCGTGTCCGGCACGTTGACACTCTTGTTTTGGGCGATGACCCCGTCGTTTAATACACGGCAGCGCGTTTCCTGCGAGCTGGTTTCCAAAACTTCCAGTGCCACCAGACCATCGTCGATAAGGACCCTTGCGCCGGGCTTTATCTCCATTGAAAACTGACTGAAGGTAACCGGTACGCGTCCCTGTTCCCCTTCGTCCGGCAGCACCGACAGAACCAGTTCCTCTCCCTTTTTAACTTGTATGCTGCCGCCTGCAAGTTTTCCGGTACGCACCTCCGGCCCGCGCGTATCCAGCATCGCCGCGACAGGCACGCCCAGCTTCTCGCGGATACGCTTCAGCTCGTGAAAGTATTTCAAATGCGTTTCGTGGGTGTCGTGCGAAAAGTTGAACCGCGCCACATTCATGCCCGCGTGAATCATCTTTTCCAGTATACCGTCCTTCATTGTTTGGGGTCCCATGGTGCAAACAATCTTCGTTTTTCTCATACCCAGCGCCTCCCGTTCATTTGACTCGCCGCGCCCGCCCGCGGCTCCGTATCCTGTACCATCTTAATATTCTGCGCCCCGGCTGCCTCCGCCAATGCGTTTAAGCAGTCTTCTTTGCCCGAAACGAACAGGCCGGGCGGCGCTAAAAGCGTTCGCCCCTCTTCCGGCAGATGAAAATAGACGGGTACCTTACCGGGATACCGGGCGAGTATGGTTTGAATGCCTTCCATTTCCTCGCGCGGCGCGCGCACGTAAAGCCTGCTGTCCGCCGTGTTCTGCCGCGCCGTCTCCCGCTCCTTATACGCCTCTATCGGTGTGATGCGGTCTACCATCACCTTGGGTTTTTCTTCCTCGCGTATGCTTAGTTTTCCTTCTACTACCACGATATCGTCCGTTTGAAACAGCCCGTCGTATTTTTCATAGGTCTTAGGGAAGATGAGCCCCTCAATCTGCCCCGTTAAATCTTCCAGTACCATCAGCCCCATGTAGCCGCCTTTTTTGGTAACCTTTCCGCGCAGCTGCGCCAGCATGCCCGCGAGGATGACGCTCATCCCGTCACGGGAAAGCCCGTGGTCGGGTTCCGCGGCAAGGTTCATGATGTAGGCGGTGTTCTCCGGAAGCGTGCTTAAAAAGTCGCGGTGGCTGTCCAGCGGATGCCCCGAGATGTAAACGCCCGTATACTCCCGTTCCATCAACAGCAGATTGCGTTTGTCATGCTCCCTCAAGTCCGGCAGGCGTCGGTACAAATGCGGCGCGTCCTGCATACCGCCCGCGTCAAACAGGGATGTCTGCCCTTCCACGTTCTGCTTGCGTACCTGCGCGTTGTTCTCCAGCAGCCCCTCATACAGGGCAATCATCTGGGCGCGGTTCGCGCCCAGCCTGTCAAAGGCGCCGGAAAAAATAAGGGATTCTACCGCCCGCTTATTCAGCGCGTCCGTATGTATCCGGTCGCAGAAATCGAAAATATCTTTATAAGGCCCTGCTGTCCGTTCCTCCAGAATAGCCATAACGGCGCCCTCGCCGACATTTTTAACAACGCCCAGGCCGAAACGAATGCCCAAAACGCCTCTTTCATCTTTGTCAACCGTAAAGCGGTACGCGGATTGGTTCACATCC
>WRFT01000123.1 GCA_009776385.1 Clostridia bacterium | reverse complement strand
GAGCGTGAGCGTGGCGATCCAGCGTTCCTTACCTTGTCATTATAATCTGTATAAAAAACGTCATAAAGAATGTTGAAAACTGGATCGCCACGACACTCACGTGGCTCGCGAAGACGTATATGATGGGCAGTTATATATCTCACTAATGTGTTATCCTCGGCATGTCATCACGATCCGCGAGTGTAGTGTTATCCTCGGCGCGTCATCGCGAGCGCAGCGTGGCGATCCGGCGTTTCCTATTCGCGTATTTCGTGTATTTCACGGTTAAATAGTTCCCTCCCCCGTCTAACCCCTAACCCCTAAACCCTAGCCCCTAACCACTGACCGAGGCCGCCGTCCATTGACAAAAAAACAAGCCGAGGATAAACTGAACTCGTATGAAGGCGGCTGTCCGGGCAGAGCCGGGGGGGCGGTTTTCGGCGGGGAAGGCGCCTGTCAGGGGCGCCTGTTGCGATGACGGGCAACGGGCCGTATGTAAGCGGCCCATGGGCGTTATGCGTAAACCGAACTCGGTGCCGGGCGGCAAGGAGGGCATAGGATGAAGATTCCGTCGGATTTGAAATATACAAAATCCCACGAGTGGCTGCGGGAATGCGGGCACATTATAGAAATAGGCTTAAGTGATTACGCGCAGGCGGAAATGGGTAAGCTGGTGTTTCTAAACCTTCCCCGCGCGGGGGATAAGGTTACGGCGGGGAAGGCTTTCGCGGATATGGAGTCGGTCAAGGCCGTCAGTGATATCTACAGCCCCGTGACCGGTGTCATTACGGAAGTGAACACGCCTCTGACGGGCGCTCCGGATAGGATTAACGCCGATGCTTACGGCGCGTGGTTGATTCGGGTGGAAGCTACGGGCGAACAATCGCAGTGTATGGACGCGTCGGAGTATAAGGATTATGCTGAAGGGGAATAAACATGATACCTATCGGCTCTTCCCGGCCTCATTTATGCCATGACGCTTGACCTGTTAACCTTTGAATCCGCCTCGAACAACCCTTATCATAATCTGGCGGTGGAAAAATATCTGTTCGACACATACACCGGATCCCACGTGGTGGTTTTTTATCTATGGCAGAACGAACGCACCGTGGTAATAGGCCGTAATCAAGATGCCCGCACCGAAGTCCATTTAGATACACTGGAAGCGGAAGGCGGGTTTTTGGCACGCAGGCCCTCCGGCGGCGGTGCCGTTTATCATGACAGGGGGAACCTCAATTTTTCCTTTCTGGTCAAGGATAATTTGTACGATGTTCAAAGGCAAATGCGGGTCCTCCTTACGGCGGCGCAAGCCATGGGGGTACAGGCGACCTTATCCGGCAGGAACGATGTCTTATCCGAGGGCTACAAGTTTTCGGGCAGCGCGTACTACCGTTCCGGCGGCGGCGCTTGCCATCACGGCACGGTGTTGGTAGATACCGATTTTAATCGCATGAGCCGGTACTTGAACGTTTCGGAAGATAAACTAAAGACGCATGCGGTCCAATCGGTTCAAAGCCGCGTGGTGAACCTGCGCGCGCGGAATCCGTCCTTAACCATCGCCTGTGTCAAGGAAGCGCTTTACGGGGCTTTTAATACGGTGTTTGGCGGAACAGCCGCGGCGCTTTCTGATGCGTTTTTAGGCGATGCCCGGGTGGCGGCGGCGCGCGCGCGTTTTGCGTCGCGTGAATACCTTTTGGGCAGCCGCATAAAGCCCGATGTAACGGGACAGGCGCGTTTCGCCTGGGGCGGAATCACTTTGGAATTGGCTGTTTCGGACAATTTCATCGTACAGGCGCGTGTCTATACGGATGCGTTGGATGAAACAATGGCGCAAAGGCTCAGCTTGGCGCTTACCGGCTGCGTGTTTTCAGGGCCTGCGCTTAAAAAAGCGGCATTGTCGCTGAACATGCCTGAATCCCGGGATATCGGGCGTTTCTTGCAAGAAATGACGGAGGGGAATCAATGACCAATTTTGCCGAAATGGCCGCGGATTGTATCGCGCGGATACCCGCCGGAAAAGTGGCTTCCTACGGGCTCATTGCGCTGCTGTGCGGACGTCCCGGCGGCGCGCGGTCGGTAGGGCGCCTAACGCATAGCCTCAAGAGGGATTTGCCGTTTCACCGTGTGGTATTCCAAAACGGCGGCATCTGCCAAGGCGACGCTTTCGGGCACCCCCATATCCAAAGGCAAATGCTGCTGGATGAAGGCGTCCGCTTCTTAAAAGACGGCCGCGTGGATATGAAACAATGCCTGTGGGATGGGCGATAGCTTATTATGCAAAGTGACGAAAGCGGCACTTAACAGCCCGCTTAACGAAACCCGTCTCCGTATCATAATCAGCTTGACAGAATAATCTCCCGCGCTTCATGTAGGTTTTTTACCTGATAGTGTGCGTCTGACAAGGTATGCTCGCGGGCCCAATGTATCCAAATACTGTCGATGCCGGCCAACGTGGCCGCCGCGATATCCGCGGACAGGCTGTCGCCCAGCATCACCGCGTCGCGTTTGGTAAAACCACCCCGTTCAAGCGCGATGTGAAGCATAGCCGGGTCGGGTTTTTGGAAGCCGACTTCCTCGGATATGATCAGATCGGCGATATATGGCAGTAAGCCGGATAGGCTCATGCGGCTTTTTTGTATGGAGGCAATGCCGTTTGTGACGACATAGATGGGCATATGTACGGAAACAGCCCGTATGAATGCCTCCGCTCCGGGCATCAGCGGCGCCTGTAAACCCAATTCGTGTGCGTACGCGGCGCTCAGCGCCGGGATGTCTCTGTGAACATTCAAGGCGTCTGCCAGCAATCTGAAACGGTCTTCCTTCAGCGCGGACTGTGTCGTTTCCCCGCGTTCCAACGCTTTCCACAATGACGCGTTGATGCGGGCGTACTGCTCGCAGACTTGCTCGTCACGCGGCATATCGAAACGCTTTAAAACAGCGTACAGGGCGGATTTTTCGGCCGCTGAAAAGTCTAGCAGCGTATCATCCGCATCGCAAAGCAGTACCCGGTAGCGCATGGCCGTCCGCCGCCTTTCATAAGAGCGTTTTTTTGGTCGCGCCTATAAGCATATACACCATATCGGGAATCTGTCAAGCACATGGCGATTATGTGGCGCGTTTTATACGAATAGGGGAAGGGGTTATCTTGCCCGCTGCCGGCCTTTACGGTAAAATAAAAAGGGACTTATCCGGGAGGGAAATGTGATGCCGTTTCATTTACACGCGGAATGGGCTGATATGCAGGCGGCGGGGCGTCTGGCGACGGATGTTCCCATGTCTTTGTATACGACGCTTAAAATTGGCGGCAAGGCGGATATATTGGCGGATCCTGCCGATGACGCGGAATTGAATAGCATTCTGCGTGTGTCGCGCGCCGAGGGGATACCCGTCACCGTCTTGGGCCGCGGAAGCAACCTGGTCGTCCGGGACGGCGGCATACGGGGCGTGACCGTCAGAATTGGCCCCAAGTTCAGCGGGTTTACCTTGCAAAATGAAACAATCACCGCCAAAGCCGGAACGCCCATAACGACATTAGCCGTGGCCGCGGCAAACGCGGGGCTTTCCGGCTTAGAGAGCGTCTCGGGAATTCCCGGTGCGGTGGGCGGCGGAATCATAATGAACTGCGGCGCGTACGGGCGTAACTTGAGCGAGTCCGTAGAACGCGTATACGGCATAACGATGGGGGGCAGCCCCTTCAGTTTTGCGGCAGCGCAGATGGATTTCGGGTATCGTACCTGCCGGCTGACAAACGAAGCCGCGGTGGTCACCGGCGCGGTATTTCGCTTTTCGCGTGCGGAAAAAACGGAAATACTCCGGCAGATGGAGGCATTCAATGGCAGCCGCAGGGAAAAACAGCCGTTAGATATGCCCAGCTGCGGTTCGGTTTTCAAGCGCCCTCATGGTCATTATGCCGGCGCGTTGATAGAAGGATGCGGGCTGATGGGAACACGGATCGGGGCATGCGAGGTATCCCGTGTGCACGCGGGCTTTATTGTCAATACGGGCGGCGGTACAGCGCATGATTTTTTAGCGCTGATGGATTTGGTACGTGGTAAAGTTTTGAAAGAAACGGGCGTCATGCTGGAACCGGAGGTCATTGTCGTGGGGGAAGACCGCTGACGGCATGACAACCTACGGGCGTATCAGCAATGGGCGCATAAAGATGAACGAACGGCGAAGGGAAGGTTGACGGGGTGGCCGCGCAAAGCTTTACAAGTATCGCCCGTGAGCAAATTCTGCGCCTGCCTTTAGGGCGGCCTTGCTGCATGGCGTATGAGTTGGGCGCTCTGTATAAAACGGCGGGCGTTTTCTCCTTTGGGAGCGGCGCTTTTTATTGCGCTTATCGTGTGCACGATGCCGCCCTCGCGCGGCGCTTAATCAGGCTGTTAAAATCGCGGCTGCGTATCGAACCGGAGCTTTCTGTCATCAGCCATCCCCGTTTCGGCGGGAAGAAGGCGTATACCCTCTCCATGAGCCAGGAGGATTCACACATCTTGCTGTCAGCCATCAAGATGCTGCAAACACGGGACGATGGTGCATTAATGCCGAACCGCGCCATGCCGCGGCGCGTCATGTCACGCGGCTGCTGCCGCGCGGCGTTTCTGCGCGGCGCGTTTTTAGGCGGCGGCTCCGTTACGGATCCCGATAAATCCTATCATCTGGAAATTGTCACGCGCGACGAGGCTTTCGGCGGATTTTTAATAAAGATAGCCGCGCAGTTCGGTATCGCCGCGAAAATGGTTGACAGGAAGAGCGCGGCCGTTGTATACATAAAACAAAGTCAGGCGATTATCGATTTTCTCACGCTCATCGGCGCGCATGACGCGGTGATGCGTATGACGGAGACATTGGTCATCAAATCCGTTCGCAATAGCGCCAATCGACACGTGAACTGCGATAGCATGAACGCGGACAGGCAGTTGAGCGCCGCGGAAAAACAAGTGTCGTCTATCTCGGCGCTGGAGCGGGCCGGCGGCTTGGATGGGCTTGATGGTAAACTAAAGGAAATGGCGTTCCTGCGCCTGAGGGAGCCGGACGCGTCCTTGAGGCAGTTAGGTGAGATGCTGACCCCCCCGTTGGGCAAGTCGGGCGTCAACCATCGTCTGGATAAAATAATAAAGCACTGCGACAAAGTCACGCATGAATTAAAAAAACAGAAGGAGGGGGCAATCTGTGATACGCGTACCGCTGCACATTCCGGATAAAGGGTCCGCGATACGGGAGTGGGCGGCGATGCTGGCCGATACTGCCGCACGTTTTGATTCCGGTATTATGATAGAGTACGGCAGCACAACCGTCAACGCAAAGTCCATGCTCGGGCTGCTCACGGCGGTATCCGGCCCTGACGGAACGCTTGTCCTGGTAGCGGACGGAGCCGACGAGGAGCAGGCGATTCACGCGATTCTGGCCTTAACGCGGGACGCGTCCGCGGACGGCGGCCATGTATAGGCTGTGGAACCGTCCGGGATCCGCATGACGGAGGAACTGCTTTTAAAACTGAAAATGCTTCCCGAAAGCCCCGGATGCTATCTGATGAAGAGCGCGGGTAAGATTATCTACGTTGGCAAAGCGGTCAATCTGCGCAGCAGGGTAAGGAGTTATTTCCGCGCTTCCGAGGCGCACTCACCCAAGGTTTGCGCGATGATTGAAAAAATAGACGATTTCGAGCTGATGCTCTGCGCCGGAAATCTGGAAGCGTTAATTTTAGTATG
>WRFT01000122.1 GCA_009776385.1 Clostridia bacterium | reverse complement strand
TTGGGGATGAGAACGGATATCGATATTCGGGAGATCGACGCGGCCAGCAACACCGGTGTTGATGATATACGGCTGCTAAAGGAAGAAATTATATACCCGCCTCAGTTTGGGCGGTATAAGGTTTATATCATTGACGAAGTGCATATGCTAAGCACAAACGCGTTTAACGCACTGCTAAAGACGCTGGAAGAACCTCCGGAGCACGCGATGTTTATTTTAGCAACAACCGATCCGCAAAAAATACCCGCTACCGTTTTAAGCCGCTGCCAGCGGTTTGAGTTTGCGCGTTTCTCCGTTGCTCAAATTCGCGGACTTCTTGTCAAGGCGGCGAATGAAGCGGGCATGACGGTTGACGACGAGGCGTTATCCATCATCGCACGGGCGGCAGAGGGCGCTATGCGCGATGCGCTGGGTTTGCTGGATACGCTGGGCAGTTACGGCAGCGCCGTCACGGTTCAGTCGGTGCGGGATATGCTGGGGTTGTCGGACACTGTTTTCCTGTTCCGTTTCTTTGACGCCCTGTTAGCCCGTAACGCGAGCCACGTCGTTCAAAGCATCCACACGTTGATTCTGGACGGGAAAGATCCGGCCGCGTTTTTAAAAGACCTGGGCCGCCATACGCGCGCGCTGCTCGTCGCTAAGTCTGTTGAGGACGGTTTGGAAGGTCTGCTGGATATCACATGGGATGCCGCGAATGACTATATAAAGCAGGCGGAGCGTTTTTCAGCGGGGCGATTAATGCGCCTTCTGGAGATTTTTCAAGAGGCGGAAGGCGGAATACGGTATGCGTCCTCTCAAAGGCTCATTGTGGAGATGTCATGCCTGAAGGCGTGCCTGCGTCATGACGAGGCGGATGTATCCGCGTTAACAGAGCGTGTCGGCGAACTGGAGCATGAGGTTGACACACTGCTTTCCATGCCGAACAGCGGTATGCAAACGCCCTCGGCGCTACCGGAATCGTTTCAAACAGATGAGACCGCACCCGAGGGCGCATCCGTCAGCCCGGAACCTTCCGCCGCGGATATTCCGGACGATCCGGTTTTACCCGAAGAGACGGAAAACGTATCCTCGGATATTCCTTCCGCAAGACATATTTGGGAAACAGCCGTCGCGGATTTGCACACGCAAGGCGGCTTACTGGGTATTATTCTTACGGAAACCGGGCGTTTTGTAGGCGTGTTCGGCAAGGCTTACCGGTTTTGCCTGCCGGAGGGCAGCCATATGGAGCTTTCAAGATTACAAAACCCGGATAACGCACAAAAGATAGCGGAGGCTCTTACGCGCGCAGGCGCCGCGGATGCCTCCTTCGAGGTGGTTGTGGAAACAGCGGCGCCCGATTACGCAAAAAACCAGCAGATGGATCAAGCTAAAAAAGAACTGGAGGAAACTTTCGGGCGTAAACGGGTTTGGGAAGTCTAACGGATAAAAAGCATATCAGCACAGTTTACATAAAATTTATCTGCTTTTCGTCAACCGAGCGGCCGTAATCCGCGGCTAAAACGGCGTAAATATCCACATCAACATAAACGCCCTTACTGTACAACCTTTGACGCAGCGTACCTTCCTTGGTCATACCGCATCGCTGCATGACCCGGCCCGACGCGGGATTGCGCGTATCGTGCTGCGCTTCGACACGGTTGAGCGCCAACCGGCGGAAACAAAGACCCAACAGTGCCCTGAGCGCCTCGGTCATCAACCCTTGGTTCCAATGGATTCGTGACAGGCTGTAGCCGATTTCAGCCGATTGGTTCTCTTCATTGAGCCACATAAAACCAATTGTACCGATGACTTTTCCGGTTTTTTTAAGCACAATCCCGTAAGTGGTCGGTTCTCCGGCACGGTACTGCCTTAGTACGGAACGCAGATAACCGCGAGTCTCGGCAATGCTTCGGTGCGCGTCCCATAAAACGTATTGGGCGACACGGGGATCCTTTGAGTAAGCATAGACATCGGGCGCGTCGTGCATGGACAGGGAACGCAGAATAAGCCGCTCCGTTTCCAAGCGCGGCAGCTTCGCAAAGATCATGTCCCGGGACTCCCGATACGTAAAATCATTCTCCTTCAAATCGGCCGGCGTGGTCAGAAGGTTGAAAATGCGGTTTTTATAAGGCAAGGTCTGCTAAACTTCCTACATTGATTGGCGGTGCTTGCCGTGGAACGGGTATATTATTCGCTTCCTTTACGCCGGCAAGAAAAGCCCATACCCCCAGAACGAGCAGAACAGCCATCAGCAAGATGAAGATAAGGAATGGAATCGATTTTTTTTGTTTCATATCAATTCACCCGAAAAAAAAGATACATGCGCACGTCAATGGGGAAGAATGAGGCGGTTTCATTCGTATTATACTTTGAAAGGCATAGGACAGGGCTGATTGACTAACCATATCGGCAATGACCTCCCGACAGCCTTCATTTCGACCGACGCGTTGCGTTTTCCTTCCAACAAGGTTGTTCCGCCTCTATGCGGCGCCGGAGGCATCGGTCATACCGCGGACGCTTAAAAAATGTTGACAAATTTAATAAACTGTAATAGAATTGAAACATCCGTACAACATATATGGAGGAGGAGTTCCTATGGCACACCGTGATGCGGGGAACAAGCTGAAGAAAGCGTTATGTATCATTTCGGCGCTTTTATTATTAACACTACCGACGGCAATGCCGGCTTCGGCTACCCAAAACAACGGCTTTACGGTGGAAGTCATCTTTACGGATGAGTCCGGCGCGGGAGGCGTTTATACGGCCATTCCCTCGCGGGATCCGATATGGGTTGATTGTTTTTGGGTAAAAGCGGGTAAGGATATCATGGGAAGCCCTTTCTATCTTTTGGTATCCCATGACCAGTATGAATACACCTATTCCCCTTCGCCCGATTTACCCATATCGTCCTACGATGAGGCATCGGATTTTTCATCGTGGCCGATTGAAATTAGCGTATTTGGAGGCAGCGGTGATTTAGTAACCGTTCTTAAACTGTATATCTCCTCCATGGATGTGCCGCCCATACAGCCTGAGAAACGTGAAGGTTCCGTTAATGTACATTATATCGTAGATGGGATGAACTGGAAGTCGTCGGCCATCAGTTTTCCTCCCGGAACACATACCATCGAGCCGGACAGTTATGAGATTGACGGTTGTCAGCTTCAAGACCCTTTCTCATTTCTCGTGACGGTTTCGGATAACGGCGATACATGGCCAACGGATGTTACATTTACCTATGAACGGCCCGCGCCGATACCGGTACCGGTGAAGATAACCGTCTTGTACAAGGGAACGGATGGCGCGGAACTGGCGCGTGAGGACAAGACAATTGACACTGGTGACGGCGATTATCCGTTTACGCCGGTCAGTGATGTGATAAGCGGTTATTACCTCTCCCCGGTAGGGCAGGTTGAAATCGTGACCATCCTCAACGGCGCAGCATCCCCCGACACGGTGGTCTTTTACTACGCCGCCCCGCAAGTAGAGACAGCTACGCCGGAACCTACCGCGACACCTACACAGGAACCCGTGAGTATCGAAACACTGCCTCCCGCCGAAACACCGACTCCGCCTACTAACGGAACACAAAATACAGAGCCTGCCGATACGCCAACACCAACAGTTGACGATACGACTTCTACGGAGCCCACCGAAACGCCTACACCCCAGTATGCCATTGTGACGGTATACATAAAAGACGGAAGCGGCGCGGATATTAAACCCGCATACGAGGAACAGTGCCCCACGGGCAAAAAGACGACAATAAAAGCTCCGCCGCTTGACGGATGGGCGCTTGTATTGAGCCAGCCGGAATCCGTAGTCATTGATGTATCACCGCAAGGCATCGCGAACGTACCGGAAGTTATGTTTGAATACGAGCTGATACCCGAGGACATTCCCGTTGAAAACGGTGATATTATCAATCGTTACGGGACAACGAACACGAGGGGCGTTAATGTACGTAAAACACCCTCGGCAACCGGCAGCCAAGTGATGCAGCTAAGCAATACCGGTTCCGTCGCCTTCATGTACATCGCGGAGCTGAACAGCAAAGGCGAATGGTGGACGAAGGTATGGGTCAACGGCAAAGAGGGGTATATTCGTTCTGACCTGATAGATATGATGACGCAGTTTGAATCCGACCGGTATGCCGCAGGCGACTCGAACCCGCCACCCGTGGCAACACCCGAGCCCACGGAAGAACCCACGGCGACACCCACGCAAGCACCCACGGACACGCCAACCGAAACGCCTACTGCTTCCCCAACCGCCACGCCCACAGAATCGCCCACGCCAACCACGCCGCAGGTGTATAACGGGTATGCCTTAACGATACGCAAGACGGCGCTGCGCGACGAGGCGAACACATCCGACCTGTCTATCCGAACCACTCTGTCTGAAGATGTCTTGTTAGAATGCGCCTTCCAGGTAACCGCCGACGGTGTGGAATGGTCTAAGGTCAGCACGCTGGACGCCCTTTCCGGGTTTGTCAGAGAATCGGATCTGCGCCGTATCGGCGTAGCGGAAGCGCAGCCGTATATCGATGCCTATCAAAAAGAGAAAATAACCAACACGCCCGTACCGACCAATACGCCCACACCAACGCGTACACCGGAACAGGTATACGGCTATGCCATAACCATCGGTGATAACGTACCTTTCCGCGGCGCCGCTTCTTCGTTAAGTTCCGTAAAATCCTTCTTACCGCAAGATACGGTTGTCTATGTTGTCAGCCAGGACTATCCCGAGGGCATACGATGGGACGCGGCTTACGCAAAGGGTGAGCCCGGGTACATCAGGCATGACCAGCTGCGTATGCTTACACGCAGTGAAGCCGAGGCGTATGAGGCATCCTTGCAGACAGTGGCGCCGTCGCCCACGGCCTTTGCGCCCGTGACGCTGAGCCCGAACAGCCCGTCATCTTATGGCTATGTTACAAACAATGACACAAACTTCCGTTCCGGCGCTTCCACGACCGCTGCAAAGATTCGGTCGTTAAGCAGATACACCTTCGCTATGATATTAGGTTCCGAGGTGGTTAACGGTACCACCTGGTATAAAGTATCCATCGGAGGAACGCAAGGGTATATCCACGGTGATTACTTTAAGGCCCTTTCCCTATCGGAACTGGAGGAGTTCTTGAAGAGCCCGAATTACAGCAGCAACTTACAAACTTCATCCTCCTCTTCCGGTTCCTCAAAACCTAACGGTTCTTCCGGGGGATCACTGGTATCTCAGGAAGACGCGAACATGGATGTATGGAAAACCAATCCATCTCTGTCGGCCTCTTATCAACCCTTTGACCCCTTTGCTACGCCTGAACCCATCGACGATGAGGGTGATGAGGATGATGAGGACGCGCTGGCGTCCCCCACTGCGGAAGCGACGGGAGAAACGCTGGCTCCCATTGAATTTGAAACGACAGACACGCCTTCGGGTAACCCGCTGGGCACGATACTGACAATACTTGGAATAACATTGGTCGGCGGCGGCGGCGCGTACGGATACAGCGTATACCGATCCAACAAGAAAAAGGCGGCTGCCCGTGCGGCACAGCGGCGCGGTATGCCCGCCAACGGTCAGCAACCCGGCGCGAACGCCAATCGTCCTTACGCACGTCCCGCGCAAGCCGGCGCAACCGGGCAGCCCGCACCGCGCCCCAATACGGGTCAAGCGCCGCCGTATCCGAACGCGAGACAGCCGGTAAAC
>WRFT01000121.1 GCA_009776385.1 Clostridia bacterium | reverse complement strand
TCATGTAAAACCGGTTATCTGTTTAGCAAAATCAATTCAGCCAATCGCTACCCAAGGTATAGGGCAAGCCATTTTCCTTGACATATTGAGCCGCATAGCTGCCTTCGGAAACCGTGAGGATTAAATCATCGCCGCATCCCTTGAAAGCCTCGTCTCCAATAAAAGCGATACTGTCGGGCAAAGTAGCGTTAGTTAAGGAAATACAGTCGGAGAACGCCCCTTTACCAATGAATGTGATGCTGTCCGGCAAGGTGATATGGGTCAGAGAACTGCAACCTTGGAATACCCAGTTGCCGATGGATGTGATACCATCCGGCAGGATGATTTCAGTCAGAGAGCTGCACTCCCAGAACATCCAGTTACCAATGGATGTGATGCCATCCGGTAAGATGATACCGGTCAGGGAACTGCACTCGTAGAATGCCCCTTCACCGATGTATATGATGCCATCCGGCAAGGTGATGCTGATTAGAGAACTGCATTCTTGAAACACCCATTTACCAATGGACGTGATGCCATCCGGAAGTGTCATTTCAGTAAGGCTTGCACAACTTTTGAATGTCCAGTCTCCGACGGACGTGATGCCATCCGGCCAGATGATACCGGTCAGGGAGCTACAATCGGAGAACGCTCCTTCACCGATGGATGTGATATTATCCGGCAAGGTGATATTTGTCAAAGAACCGCATCCACCAAACGCCCAGTCGCCGATGGACACAAGGCCATCCGGCAGCGTGATCTCGGTCAGGGAACTGCACTCGAAGAACGCCCAATCACCGATAGACGCAAGACTATCCGGCAGGGTGATACTGGTCAGGGAATCGCATTGTTCGAACGCTCCTTCACCGATGGATGTAAGGCTGTCCGGAAAGGTAATATTGGTTAGGGAGTCACACCCGTTAAACGCTGCTACACCAATAGATAGTACTCCATGAGGCACTTGATAAGTTGTGTCAAGTCGTCCCGACGGGTATGCAACAAGCATTTTTTGCTCTATATCAAAAAGCACGCCGTCAATGGAAGCGTATACCGTGTTTTCAGGTGCCGTGTCGATATGTGTCAAATTATCACAATATACAAACGAATATGCCCCTATTTTTACCACACTCGCAGGAATAGTAATAGCGGTCAGGGAACTGCACCCGATAAACGCCTCGTAACCGATGGATTGGAGGCTATCCGGCAAGATGATATGTGTCAGTGCGCTGCATCCGGAGAACATATAATCACCGATAGAAATGAGACCATCCGGCAAGATGACATCGGTTAGGGAGTCGTTCCAATAAAACAATGATATATCTCAATACCTGTCACAGGATATCCACCCAACTCACTCGGTATCGTTAGGTTTTTTAGCGGTTCCGTTGAATAACCAATAATCGTTACGCTTCCGTCCTCCTGAAAATATACCCACTGCCCGTCTGCGTCCGTCTGTGTTTCCCCGGCAGTTCCGGCAGTCATGAATAGCATTATAAACATCGTAAGCATCACTGCCATGACAACTGTCGATATAATCCTTCGCATATGATTCTTGCCTCCTAAAAGCATAAACCCGCATCCTTATGTCCAAACCACTCCGCAATCCATAAAGATGGTATATTAACAACACGGTTTATAGTAATAACCGCGTCTATTTTATCATGAACGGTTTTCCGCTGTCATTAATAAGATAATACCGGGTACTAAGTGAAATCGAAGGCAAGTAAAGCAGGTATGTCTTGAAAATTATAATGACGCGAACACGCGGATTGCTTTTCCCCTTTAAAACACGTATGCTATATATGAAAATCATTTTATAAACATGGACAAAGGAGCCGATGCGCCTGCAACCAAAATACGATGCCAAAGCCTTTTAATCGGTGCCGGCTGCCGAACAGCCGGGCTCGTAAACCAAATGGACGCGGTGCGGTACAAGCCGCCGCATCTGCCCTTGATCCTATCGGACGGGCGCATCAAGGGAGGCCCACAAGAAACGATAGAAAGAGGATGCTGATATGGCAGAGAGCATAAATACAAATATGGTTCCCAAATACAAGCTTGCTACGGGAGAGGAAATCCCATGCATCGGGATGGGCACATTCGGCAGCGACCGGTTCACGCCGGAGCAGGTATCCCGGGCGGTTGCCGGCGCCATACGGTGCGGATACCGCATGTTTGACTGCGCGGCGATCTATGAAAATGAGGCTTTGATTGGGGAGGTCTTCCACCGGGCATTCGCCGAGGGCGTGGTCAGGCGTGAGGAGTTGTTCATCACTTCTAAGGTATGGAACAACATGCACGGTCAGGGGGACGTGCTGCTTTCCTGCGCGAAGACGCTGCGCGATTTGCGGCTTAACTATATTGACGCGTTTTTCGTGCATTGGCCGTTCCCAAACTACCATGCGCCGGGCTGCGACGCGGACAGCCGTAATCCGGACAGCAAGCCCTTCTCCATAGACAGATTCATGGCAACGTGGCGGCAGATGGAGCGGCTGCATGACATGGGCCTTGCCCGTAACTTGGGTATGAGTAATATGACCATCCCAAAACTGGAAGCGGTTCTCCCTTTGTGCCGCATTAAGCCAACCGTTATGGAGATAGAGCTGCATCCCTGCTTTCAGCAGCAGGCGCTTTTCGATTATCTGATGGAGCAGGGTATCCGGCCTATTGGCTTTTGCCCCGTCGGCAGCCCGACGCGCCCTGAACGCGACAGGACACCGGACGACATCGCGGACACACAGGTTGCGGAAGTGATGGAAATTGCCAAGACGCATCGTGTGCATCCGGCTGTTGTTTGCATCAAGTGGGCGGTGCAGCGCGGGCAAATACCAATCCCCTTCTCCGTCTATCAAAACGAATATGTGAGCAACTTGAAAAGCACCATTACCGACCCGCTCAGCGATGTTGAAATGGCGTTGCTGAAAACCGCAGACAGGAACTGCCGCCTCATCAAAGGGCAGGTATTCTTGTGGCCGGGCGCCGGCGACTGGCACGACCTGTGGGACGAAGAGGGAACCATCACGAAATGAGGTGAATAGAAATGAATACATTGAACCGGCTTACCTACTTAAAAACCATAGATAATGTAATTGCAAGCGGCCCGTTTTCCGATACATGGGACAGCCTATCCGCGTTCCGTGTACCGGAATGGTACGCGCATGCCAAGTTTGGCATCTTCATCCATTGGGGCGTGTACTCTGTACCGGCCTTTGGCAATGAATGGTATCCGCGCAATATGTACAAGAGGGGCAGCCCTGAATTTGAGCATCATGTTAATACATACGGGCCGCATAAGGCGTTTGGGTATAAGGATTTCATCCCCCTGTTCAAGGCTGAGAAATTTGATACCACGAACTGGGCGGACTTGTTTGCGCAGGCAGGCGCTAAGTATGTTGTGCCGGTGGCTGAGCATCATGATGGATTCCAAATGTACCAAAGCGATCTCTCTGAGTGGAATGCCGCTGAGAAAGGGCCGCACCGCGATGTTCTGGGGGAGCTGCGCCAAGCGCTCGCTCAGCGGGGGATAACCTTTGGCGCGTCAACGCATCGGGTTGAGCATTGGTTTTTTATGGGCCACGGAAAGGAGTTTGAGTCCGATATTCACGAACCGTTGCGCTGCGGAGATTTCTACTGGCCTGCGCAAACTGAAGGGGATCAACAGGATTTGTTCAGTCAACCCGCGCCCTCCGCAGGATTTATGGAGGATTGGCTCATGCGGTGCTGCGAGATTGTGGATAACTACCGTCCCAAGCTGATCTTTTTTGATTGGTGGATTCAGCAAAGCGCGGTAAAGCCCTATCTGCGCAAGTTTGCGGCGTACTACTATAACCGTGCCGCTCATTGGGGGGAAGAGGTCGTCATTACGTATAAGCATGACGCGTTTCCCTTCGGCTGCGCAGTGCCGGACGTGGAACGCGGTCAGTTTGCCGATATAAAGCCGTTTTTTTGGCAGGCCGATACAACGGTCGCCAAAGACAGCTGGTGCTATACCGAGGGCAACACTTATAAAAACCCTCGTGACCTTATTTGCGATCTATGCGATATTGTCAGTAAAAATGGTGTGATGCTGCTTAACATTGGCCCGAAAGCGGATGGAACCATTCCGCATGAAGATGCCGGTATCCTTCGCGAAATCGGCGCTTGGCTGCGGGTCAACGGCGAAGCCATCTATGGCACATCGTGCTGGAGAACGAGCGGGGAAGGGCCGGTCCGCATTCGTGAAGGACACTTTACCGACGGAGAAGACAGGGGGTTCACATCCCGGGATATCCGTTTTACAATTAAAGGGAATAAGTTGTACGCCATTGTGCTGGCTTACCCTGCGGATGGCAAGGTTTGCATATCATCACTGGCTAAGCTCGATCCGATGAGCCTGCCGTCTTTCTCGGGTATCATCAAGGGGGTGGACGTTCTTGGGTTCGATGAAAAGCCGTTATGGCAGCGTGATGAAAAAGGTTTGTCGATTCAAACACATGGTGTAGCCGGCCGCTACCCGGTGGTGTTCCGCGTTACAATTGACTAATGCATCAAACAAAACCATCCGGGTTCAACATAAAGGTATAACCGGTTCACGCTTAAAACACGTATGCTGCGATATGAAAAATATGAAATAAACATAGATAAAGGAGCCGATACGCATGCAACCCAAATATGATGCCAAAGCCTATTTATCGGTGTTGGCTACCGAACAGCCGGACGAACGGAGCGGGTCGCTGGATGCGCTAACGGGCGTTCAAATCGCCGGGCTCATGAACCAAATGGACGCGGGGGCGGTACAAGCCGTCGCGGCCGCGATAGAACCTATCGGGCGGGCGATAGAGGCGATTGCGGAACGCATGAGGCGCGGCGGGCGGCTCATCTATACCGGCGCGGGCACCAGCGGCAGGCTGGGTGTGTTGGACGCTTCCGAATGCCCGCCTACTTTCGGCGTTTCCCCGGACCTCGTGCTGGGTATGATGGCGGGAGGCGAACGGGCGCTGCGTTTTTCGGTGGAGGGCGCGGAGGATGATACACAAGCCGGCGCGGCGGATTTAGAGGCTGTCCGCCTGACGGACCGCGATACCGTCGTCGCCATCAGCGCGAGCGGGTACGCCCCCTATTGCATAGCGGCTTTGGAATACGCAAAGCGGGTCGGGGCATTAGCCGTATCCCTTTGCTGTAACGCGGACGCGCGTCTTTCCCAATCGGCCGATATTGCCATCGAAGCGCCTACCGGCAGTGAGGCGCTGGCCGGATCCACCCGTCTGAAGGCCGGAACCGCCACAAAAATGATTTTGAACATGCTGTCAACCGGCGTCATGACGCATATGGGGAAGGTATACCAAAACCTGATGGTGGACATGCAGGCCAGCAACGATAAACTGAAGGATCGCGCGGAACGGATTATTATGCGCGTGCTTCAAACAGAAAGGATCACGGCTTCCGCGCTGCTGCGCGATGCCGGCTTCAGCCTGAAAACCGCCCTCATTATGGGAAAAACAGGCGTATGCCGTAATGAAGCCGAAGCGCTTTTGGCGGCGTCCGGCGGTAATACCGCGCTGGCTATTCGGGGCGGGATAAAGGGGAGTTAGGCTTTTCCCGTACCGCTTGCCTAAAGCGTGCCGCGTCTTCGCGGGCCGCGGCTTTTAGCCGTGAGTAAAATGTGGCGGGCCGCAGCGATTGAGGGGCTCTCCCAACGTCATCGCGAGCCGCGTGAGCAATGCATGGATGGAATAAAAAGATACGATAGATACGTCTTCGCGAGCGCAGCGCGGCGATCCAGGGTTC
>WRFT01000120.1 GCA_009776385.1 Clostridia bacterium | reverse complement strand
GTCACTGTTTGAAACGACCAGAGTGTATCAGGAGGGTTTATTCGTATACGGCAGTGACGCCAGTTTCGAGTGGGGCTTTACCGATGACGACCCTCCGTATGTCACCACCATGTTTCCCGCAGCGAATGGCATACGAGGCCGCAGGACTCAAATGAGCGCCGTACAGTTGCCCAATTACCACCACTATCTGCCCAAAGAGATTCAGCATTTCACCGTGGGCGGTGAGTATGATCCTCTCAACCCGCAAGAATCACTCAAGAAAGGCGCGGGAGGGGGGCACCATGGTTCGCATGCTCATTTGGTTCACGAGTTTGTCAGCAGCATCATAGAAGGGCGTAAGCCATGGATAGATGAGGTTTTGGGCGGCAACATAACGGCGGCCGGTATATGCGCCCATGAATCCGCGATGAGCGATGGCGCCGCCGTGGATGTTCCGTTGTTTTAATGTTAAGGAGGAAACGATATGAAAACTAAAAAGGTATTATCAATGACTCTAGTGCTAATCGTTCTGCTGATACCCATCCTTGCGTGTTCTGATAGCGCGATCCCGCAGACCCGTCAGGAGCGTATCTTAATCGAAGGCATGGAAGAAACCATTACAACCACTTTAGTAAAGAGTGGAAAAGGGTATTCCATGTGGATCGACACGGAGTATTTAGTCTTGCAGCCGGAGATAGAGGGACTCGGCATGGATATTTACGTTTCCCCTTATAATAACACGGGTTTTCATTGTGAACTGGCCGTCTATGAATCGGGCCTTTATGACTACTCATTAGAGCAGGCAGTCGAGGATACCCGGCAGGTGCTCCAAGAGAACTACGGCAATGAGGATATCATTGAAAATGTTAACTTCTTTGAAGGCCTTCGCGCGGCCGGCCTCAGCGCGACGGACGGAGACAACGTAATTTTATACTTCCTCATGGAATCTGACAGTGTACTTTTCCATACCGTCATCACATGCCCGCGGGAAGCCGAAGAGGGGTTTGCCTCGCGCGTCCTTTGGATGCTGAGGAGCTTTGAGGTTATGGAATGATTTGAAAGAAGCTAATAATAAGTGTAGTTTTATAACTAATAAGATTATTCTTCTGCTTTATCTCTATTACATCAAACGGTTACGTGGTGATGAAATATATTCTTCTTCGATCATTTGCAACTGATAGGAATTTGCCATAATAAAACTGCGTAATGTTAATTCCATAATGGAACCGATAATTCCAATGATGCCTCCGAAAAATAGGTTCAGTATTAATGATTTGATAAAAGGCCCCGCATTCTGATATTTTGAGATGATTTCGACGGGCGTATGTCTAATAATGCTACTTAATTTCATATCCTTTTTTCCAAACTGGATGTTCGATAATGCCACACATAAAACTATAGCACCTGATATTAAGCATCCTATTCCAAGTTCAGGAATCGTAAACATTAATACGATAGCGGTAATGAGTACACCAATTGCGCTAATCATTTGCAATACTCCCAGAACATACCAAATAATACCATTTGTATTCAAACGGCTTGAAATCCTTGCGATTAAATCAATACCTTGCGGAACCCCTTGATAGTTTGTTGCGGAAGGATTATATCGGCTATGAGGGGGATAGGGATTATAAACCTGCTGTGGAGTAAAAGCATTTTGTGTATGCATGTTAGGCCATCCTTGCGGTGCATTATTGTAAGGTGTGTACCCTTGCGCGGTCAGAGGCGGATTCGGGTACTGTGAATAGTTAACGGGAGTTCCTCCGTATTGTACATTTCCTTGCATTTGTTGGGGTTGCCATACTTGTTGTACTGCAGTATTTTGGTTATTCATATAAGCCACCTGGCTTTGAGAATTGCCATTAGACCACCCATTTTGTTGGATTTCATTTGAATTTGACGTTGTGGTTTTATGTTCTTGTGGCGCACTGCATATCGAACAAAAGCGACATTGATCATCAATTTCATAACCACAGTTATAGCAAGTCATATTTACCCCTCCATTAATTTATATTTATAAATGTAATTGCTTTAATTTGTGTTATCACTTCTTGCAATAATATTTTATGTTTCCGGATTGTGTCGATAATAGTCAAGCAAGAAGAACTACCTAGATAGCAATACCGCATCACTGCCAACCAATCCATCGGGTGTAAAAAGATAGGTGGTATTGTTTAGTAACTCATCATTTCCATTCACTTCAACTTGGGCGTTGCGCCATTCGAGGAATAGTTTCTCCAACTCAATTGAAATACTCATCTTAATATCTCCCGCAAATTGTTTAGACATGAAGATTATAACATGTTTACTTGTCAAGCACAAGAGCCATAGTGATTAAAATGTGTCCGCGCGATAAAGTGAAATCTTTGTGGCTCTTGTATCATTTATTTTATGAGGTGATATTATGGCAAAAGAGTTGTTTTCACTGGCGGAGAGAATTAAAATGCTCCGGGAGAAATCGGGCTTAACCCAAACAGCGTTAGCTAAAGACTTAGGGCTGACGCGCTCCGGAGTCAATTCTTGGGAGATGGGCTTATCTGTACCATCAACCGCATATATTGTTGAGTTAGCGAAGTGTTTCGATATATCCACCGATTATCTTTTAGGCATGGAAAAAACAGCGTCCGTCCCGATTGACGGTCTTTCTGCCAAACAGGTCGGAGTCTTAATGGAAATCATTCAATGCTTCCAAACAGATAATAAGCGGGAATACGCTTGACATGGAGGGTACTGCCCGGAAAACTCTCCCTTACAAACGGTAAGGCTACATTTAATCATCCCCGCCGCTCATTTGCATTTCCACAAGTTTACGATACAATCCCTGACGCTTCATCAGTTCCTCATGCGTTCCGGTTTCTGCGACGCGTCCCTCTTCCAACACGATAATTTTGTTAGCGCGCATGACCGTGGACAACCGGTGCGCGATGACCAGAAGCGTTCGTTTCCCAATCAGATGGTCGAGCGCGTTTTGAATTTCCGCCTCGGTTTTTGTATCCACCGCGGAGGTGGCTTCATCCAAAATTAATATGGGCGCGTCCCGCAGCACGGCGCGCGCGATAGCTACGCGCTGTTTTTGTCCGCCGGAAAGCCTTACGCCGCGTTCACCAACCAGGGTATCATATCCGTGCGGCATGGCGGAAATAAAACCATCCGCGCATGCCGCGCGCGCCGCCTCCATAATGGCTTCACGGGCCGCTCCCGGCGCGCCGTATGCAATATTCTGTGAGAGAGTACCATTGAAGAGAAACACATCTTGTAACACCAACGATATTTGATCGCGTAACGATTTAAGCGTTATATGACGTATATCTGTGCCGTCCAGCAGCACTCTGCCCTCCACAGGGTCATAAAAACGCTCGAGCAAGGATATGATGGTTGTCTTTCCAACACCGGTGGCTCCGACAAACGCTGCCATCTCACCGGGGTTTACGGTGAAGCTGACATTCTCAAGAACCGGTTCGCCCGACTCATAGGCAAAGCTGACATTCTCAAACACTATGCGCCCATCGGCCCGTGCAAACGGGATGGTATCTGTTTGTTCTTTTACTTCTGACTGCGCGTCAAGCACATCAAACACGCGTACCGCGCCGGCAAACGCCGACTGCACATCCTCTGCCAATCGCGCCAGCGTCGTCAACGGCTGATAGAATATCCCCAGATACATTAAAAATCCGACCACGTCAGAAACCAGCATGCGGCCTTGCATCGCCATATAGCCGCCAATGCCCACCACGATCACTGTACCGAGCGAGGTTAAAAACTCAATTCCCGGATGAAACAGGCTGTTGGCGAAATTCGCCCGAATATTGACCTCCGCGTACCGGCGTCGAAACCAGTTGAGGCGGTTGTGTTCGGCTTCCTCCTGTCCGAACGCCTGGATTTCCTTGATACCGGACAGGTTATCCTGCAAAGTGCCGTTAATATCTCCCAAAACCTCTTGGTTTATTCGAAACAACGGCGCCACCTTTTTAGAGTAAAATGTGCTGATAAATAGGATAAATGGCACCGGCGCCAATGTGAGCGCTGCCAGCGGCACATTGATACGGAACAGCATGATAGCCACCCCAATGACTACCAATATGCTTGACACCAGATCCGGAAGCGCGTGCGCCAGCAGCACTTCAATTTGCCTGGGGTCGTTGATGAGGCGGCTAAGCAGCTGGCCGGTCTGTTTGTCTTGAAAGTAACGCATAGACAATAGCTGTAATCTGTCATATAAATCAAAAGTCAAGTAGGCTACGAAGCGCCAAGCCGCCAGATGGCTGATGGACATCGCGATGAAGCGGCACACGGCACGCAAGCCATACGCCCCTACCAACAGAACAGCCATGCCGATAAGAAACTGAGTGGTTAACCCTTCCGCTTCCATCGTGCTCATGAGCCGCCTGACAATCTCCGGTGTCACCAGATTTAAGACCGCCGCGCCTATTAAACCGGACGCCGCGATCAGCAGCGTCCCCCAATGCTTACGCGCCATTCGGACCAACCGCCAAATCAACTTCATCGTAGGGTACCTCTCGCCAGCGCTTCGTGTTTTTTCAAGTAAAAACCCGCGATTTTGCAGTATTTTCGCGGGTTTCTTCTGGTCGAGGTGACAGGATTTGAACCTGCGACCTTTTGGTCCCGAACCAAACGCGCTACCAAACTGCGCTACACCTCGAAGCCGTGGAGCCAATAAAGGGACTCGAACCCTTGACCTGCGGTTTACGAAACCGCTGCTCTACCAACTGAGCTATATTGGCAGGTTCAACGCGGGTTAGTATAGCAAACGACAATAGCTTTGTCTAGTTATATCGGGCGCTAAATCACCTCTGCGTGCATCAGCTTACGTTTTACGCAAGAATTTTAAATTCATTACCGATGCCGGTAAGGATTTGGCAATAATAAAAGCGATAATTGTAGTGATAAAGTGATGCGGCATCAAAGCCATTTGCGTTGTATATACAGCGATAAACGCGTCTGCATATCCGACAGTCACTGTCCAGCCTAAGGTGATAATACCGTATTTTAGCAATGCCGCCGGGAAAACGGCGATGAGATAAAAAAAGACTTTGTTGTTAATGCGTAACGCGAAATGTCCGTAAACCAGGGCTATCATACAGTTACCCATCACAGTCCAGGGTAAAATGGGTGCCGGCATATAGGATTGTAAAAAAGCGACGCATGGCGCGGTAACGGATAGCAATAACCCTGCAGGTACACCGACAGCGGAGGTAGCGGTAAGGATGCACAAATTTACCAACACGCCGATTAAATAGGTGGATACGGGTGTCGCGCCCATTATCAAACGCAGGCTTTGGAACACGCAGGTCAAAGCGAGCAGCGCCGCCGATTCAATCCAAAAACGGATGTTTACTTTCTTCATGAATGCTTGTCCTTCCATTCGTCAATCTGCTCCATACGTCTTTTTACCTTATCCTCACTTCCCTGTTCGGTAGGCACGTAATATTTCCGGTCCAGTAAGGCGTCCGGTAAGCACTGTAAAGTGGTCAGTTTATCTGCCGTGTCATGGGCGTACTGGTAATCCTTGCCATAATCCAACTGCTTCATTAAGTCGGTGGGCGCGTTACGAATGGCCAAAGGTACGGGTTCGGCTCTTTGGGATGTAGCGTCTGCCGCGGCCAAGCCATAAGCGATGTAAAGCGCGTTGGACTTGGGCGCAAGCGCCATATAGGTTGCCGCGTGCGTTAGATGGACAGAGCATTCCGGCATGCCGATAAAATGACAGGCTTGATAGGCGCTGACAGCTATTTCCAATGCGCGGCTGTCCGCCATACCG
>WRFT01000119.1 GCA_009776385.1 Clostridia bacterium | reverse complement strand
TTCCTGAACCTGATGCATAGTGATCCCGTACTGGTGAACATGATGCTGTACGGTGTGGAAGGCTTGCATTGGGAACTGGAAGAAGACGGCCGTGTGAATATCCTTGATTCTAACTGGTACGGCGCCCATGCCGGAGCATGGACTGTTGGCGATGTACTGCTGCAGCATGTTACCAACAAAGAAGACCCGGAGAAGAACCGCCTGTTGGTAGAATACGCGGACGATGCGCTCTCTCATGTATCGCTGGGCTTCCGTTTTGACCAGACACCGGTAAACGACGAAATCGCCGCGCTGCGCGCGTTGATTAAGGGTTACAACCGCGCGATTCTTACCGGTTCCGTCGACCCGGAAGTCGCCATCCCCGAGTATGTCGAGATGCTGAAACAAGCGGGCCTCGATACGGTTATCGCCGAAGTACAGGCGCAGTATGACGCTTGGAAAGCCGCGAAAGCCGCCCTGGAATAAGTAACATTGTAACCTAACACACCACCGAAGGGGCTGTCGCGCCGGATACACCGGTACGGCAGCCCCTTTTTATGGGTTTAAACAAATACGCGATAAGCGTTATTTTATAGAACCTTCCACCATACCCCTTATGATGTAGCGCTGCGCGAACACAAACAAAAGGATGATGGGCAGCATCGCCAATAACGCCGAGGTAAGGATACGCTCCCATTGCTTGACATACGCACCGGCAAAGGCGGATACCGCCAGCGGCAGAGTTTGCACATTCCCGTTTGGGCCCAGCACCATGACCGGCAGCAGATAATCATTCCATATCCATATGCCGTTGAGTATGATAACCGTGACGGCAGTGGGTTGCAGCAAAGGGAAAACGATACGGAAGAACGTCCCGCCACGTGAGCAGCCGTCGATATCCGCGGCTTCTTCCAGTTCCAGAGGAACACCCTTGATGAAACCGTGAAAGATGAACACACTGAGCGACGCGCCAAAGCCCAAATAGCTAAACACAATGCCCGTATAGTTACGCAAGAGCGGTATCCGTAGGAAATCCCCCATCATGCGCAGCCATTGTACCAACGGAATCATCACGACTTGGAAAGGAACGACCATGGCCGCCACAAAAGCCATAAAGATAAGGGCGGACCACCAGGTTTTATTTCGGACCAGTATCCACGCGCCCATCGCCGCGCAAACGACGATGACAGCCAGCGATACCACCGTGATGATGACAGAGTCGATAAACGCGCTCCAGTATGAGAAGTTGGGGTTATTAATGACATCCCTTATATTGGTAAAAATCTGAACCCAATCGGAAGGCAGCGCGATGGGGTTTAACATGATTTCCATGCGCTCCTTCGCGGAGTTGATAATCACCAGTATGAAGGGCAGCATAAACAGGAAGAACAAGACAAAGCCGATGACGCATAACGTCACTCTGGTAGAAACGGAAGAACGCTCACGCAGCTTTTTAACCTTGCGGCCGGCTGTTGAAGGCATTATCACATTTCCACCTCCTTACGCTTGTTGAGCCATACTTGCACGAGCGAGAAGATGACTAAAATTAAGAAAAACATCACCGCGCGCGCTTGTCCGTCACCCCAGCGTTTGGCAGCGATAGCCGTGTTGTAGATGTTCATCGCCAGTAACTGACTGGCTTTGGATGCCTTTCCCATAAACAGGGCCGCCGGACCGCCGCTTGTTAACGAATAGTTTAAATCGTACTGTTTAAACGAGTTGGTTAGTGTTAAGAACAATGTGACGGTAAAGGCGGATGCCATCATGGGTATGAGCACCTTAAACACGCGCTGCGGATAGGTCGCGCCGTCTACACTGGCAGCTTCCATCAAGTTTGCGGGGATGCCCTGAATAGCGGCAACGTATATCATCATAATATAGCCCGCGTATTGCCAGGTATTGACGAAAGACATCGCCCAGATAACGGTGTTCTTATTGCCTATCAACGATTGCGACAGCCAAGAGATTCCTAAGTTTCGCCCCATATCCAGCAAGGCGCTGTTGAACACAAACTGCCAGATATACCCGAGTACCAACCCGCCGATGAGGTTGGGTACAAAGAAACCCGCGCGCAGAAAATTACGACCCGGCAAATCGCTTGTTACCAACAACGATAACAGAAACGCCACCACGTTTACCGATACGATATTGATGGCCGTGTACTGCAGCGTCAGTAAAAAAGAATGCAGAAAAATCGGGTCGTTAAACATGACGCGGTAGTTTGCCAAACCCACTAACGTCAGATGGCTTCGGACACCGTTAAAATCGGTAAAAGAATAGTAAATGCCCAGAAAAAACGGAACGATAATAACCAGCACGAAGGCCAGCGTCACCGGCGCCAGAAATAAAACATTCACCCATGGGTGTTTTTTGGACAAAAAAATCCACCTCCCGCGGAAGGACTCATTTTAAAGACGTTGGAGGCGTACGCCTCCAACGTCTTTATACCGGTTTATCTTTTACTCGGGAATGGTTGCGATGGCATCCGTTACCATGTCAACGAAGCCTTCCAGATCCAGATCACCCGTGGCGTACAGCTCGAAGATGGGACCCAGTACGTCCATGTTGAATCCATCCGGCATTTCGGCAAAGCCCCAGCCGAACACATCGCCCGATCCCGCGGCATTCATGACGGCTTTGGAGAACTGTCCGTCCGGTTCTACCGTTACACCGGCGAAAGCGGGCACCATGCCGGCTTCCTTCACCATATAATTCTGGCCGGCTTCGGTTAACGCCATATCGTTAAGGAACTTGATGGCTTCCTCTAAGTTCGCGCTGTTCGCGTTGACAACGTAGTAACTCGGCGCGGCGACCATGATGGCGGTGGTGGGTTCATCGGTCCATACAGCGGCGATATAGCCCCTTGTGAACGTGGCATTCAAACCCGCGAAGTTCGGATCGGTCCAGTTGCCTTGTTGGATGAACGCGGCTTTACCGGTGCCGAACAGATTAACCTGCGCATCATAGTTTCCGTTTAGCAATACATCCTGGTCAGCGTAATCGTACATGACCTTTAGGAACTTGGCATACTGTACCAGACGATCCCTATCGACTTGGCCGTTGAGCGCCAGTTCGACGATGCTGTTGTCATCATATTCCAGATTGCCTTTCCAATAGGCGTTGAAGTTATGCTGGGCCGCGACCCACCACATGCCGCCGCTGGTGCTGCACGCCATGGCGATGGGCGCCGAGATGCCTAATTCGTCTTTCATTTCTTCCAGTTTTTTGCATGCTTCTTCAAAAGCGGTCAGGGTCGTTAAGTCTGCGGGGTTGATACCGGCTGCGGCCAGGATGTCCGCGTTATAGCCGATTCCGAAGCCCTCTACGGCTATCGGGAAACCCACGACGATGCCTTCCGGCGCATAAGCCAGCGAAGTCGCCGCCACGAAGGGCTGATCGCTTAAGTCGGCCAGCATTTCTTTCCAGGTATTATAACCGCCGATTCCTTCAATCATAAAGATGTCATACATATCGCCGCTTTGCAGCGCGTTCATCACCATGCCGTGATAATCCTCGCCGCCGCCGAAGGTATCAATCTTTACGTTGAATCCGTTGGCTTCGCCATAGGCCTCCGCATAAGCCTTCAGCGGAACATCGATCTCCACTTTGAGGTTGGCCAGTGTAATGTCCGCCAGCGCGGCGGAGCCGAACGCGAACACCAGCACAAACGCCAAGATGACCGGGAACAGTTTTTTCATGTAGGGTAGCCTCCTTCAAATATTTAGTGAGAAGAAACCAACACGCGCGCTTCCGTTTTTATAACGGCGCACACGCAACGGTATCCATTCACTTCATGCAAATAATACAAGTTAAAAACAATTATGTCAATGGAAATGGGACATTTCTTATGGGATGTGCTGCGACGACGCCCGCACCGCCGAAGTCGGCTCGCGATGACGTGCCCGAGGGGTATGTATTAATGATATATGCCAGTACCATGATACACGTCTTCGCGAACGAAGTGAAGCAATCCGGATTTTACATTTGTTATTACGCTTTTTATGCAGATTATAATGATAAAGGTAAGGCACTCCGGATCGCCACGCCGCCTTCGGCGGCTCGCGATGACGTTACAGTTACCGGCGCGCGCACCACAGGATGCCGTTGCGGAGCACTTTTTGGAAGGAATCGTTTTGATAGGCAGAATCGTCATGCCCGGAGGCATAACAGAAGACGCGGCTCTTTTTAAAATTTCGCGTCCACGCGATGCCGTTTACACTTAAGGGATGCTCGGCAGTTATGAGTACCTCGTTGCCCAGGTTTGTTTTTTCATCAAACCGATACGACTCATCCGTCATGCGCCAGCCGCTTACGCCCGAGACAATCGGATGATCCGGCTTTTCGATATGGAAATCCAGTGTTTGATCCCAGTGGTAGGTAAAGTTTCGGTCGGGTACGCCGGATAGCTCGCTCCACAAATCCCAACCATTATAGCAAAGAATAGCATGGTGCAGCAGTATAATTCCCTGTCCGCCGCCCATTTCCTCGGTAAAATAGCGATAGGTTTTGCTATCCTCCTCCAATAGAGGCATGCTGAGGTTATAGTATACGACGGCGTCATAAACGTCCCTATTTTTATCGTCGGCTACAAACAATTCCAATGATTGAATATAACATTCAAACTCATCAAAACGCTCGAACATTTTTTGAAACGCGATCACATCGATAGGATGCCATTCCGTGATCACCGCTACTTTTAATTTCTTTTCCATTTCGTCATTCCCTTCCCCCGCGAGCCGCCGCTTCATTTCTTTCTGCGATTCCTTGCCACGCGGGTCTTTCCAGTCGTTAAGCATCTTTCCTATATATAGGACAGAGACGGGCGAACTTATCCGCCCGTCCCCTGTTATGCTTTGCCAAGCATTTTTAGTGGTATACTTTTTCGCGCAGGTCTTGCAGGTACTTGAGGGTAAAATCGGTCTCAAACTGATAGTCGACCTGCTTTGCGCCGTTTGTAGGCACCCAGGGACAAGCGGCTGAAACGCCCTTATCATATCCGGCGTCCTTTAGTACGTTAAACAAATGGGTCAGGATTTCCACACGCTTGCCTACATTCGGCTGCGCGCCGCCGTCTCCCTGTATGTGCACGTTCAGGCAGTAATCCGGATGCTTTAAGATGTCTTCCAACGGCTGACCGAGTTCCAGGAAGTAGTTTAGATCCGCCATTACTTTAACACTGCGGCGGCCCGTCAGTTTAGCAAACGCAACGCCTTCCAAATACCTGGGGAATAGCGTGTCCTCCTCGGCTTGCGGTTCGAGAGCTATCTGCATGCCGTACTGCTCCGCCATATCCGCCATGATATTAATGGAACTGATGGCCTGATCGATAGCCTTGTTTCGGTCAACCCCATCCTGGCAACGGAAGTGGCCGCCCCACGCGCCTGCCCATTTTATTCCCAACTCCGCCATGCGCTTGAATTGTATGCCCAAGGACCACTTGATGACTTCAGGATTATAGTATGTGCCGCTCGCACCCTTCCAAGTGGTGCCGGGACCGAGCATGAAAGCGCTAACCGGGGTAGGACGCCCGTCCTGTATATAAAGTGCCTTCTGCGCCTGCCATTCGGTTTCACACAGCAGCGCGGAACAGTGCATGCTGGCCGGCACTTCAAAATATTCCCATCCTTTGCTTAAGACATGTAAGGGAATGACATCCACAACGATACCGAATTGGAACTGCTTGCTCATATCATCGCGCTCCTATTTTAAATTCCTTGTGAATTAGTCTTCATACCTGGCCGGATTGGCCGCCATGAAGTCGGCGAATTCCTGAGCGATAGCCGCGGTCTTTTCGGCATACTCGCCATTGACAAAATCCATGAGGTCTTCAAAGGATACTTCACCGGTGATG
>WRFT01000118.1 GCA_009776385.1 Clostridia bacterium | reverse complement strand
GTGGTATTTGTTCTCTTGTTGCCGCTGCTGGCGGCGCAGTCTGCCGGGCCTGCGTTTTGCCGTTTTATATGCCCTGCGGGTACGCTGACCGGCGGCATTCCCCTGTTGATAGCCGATCAAAGGCTGCGGGGCGTCATCGGATGGCTTTTTTCACTAAAGAGCGTCATCTTGGCGCTGACCTTGTTGGGTTGTACGCTGATATACCGGTTCTTCTGCCGCGTACTGTGCCCCCTGGGCGCTATCTATTCGTTATTTAATAAGATTAGCCTGTATCAACTGCGTTTCTGCGGTGAACAATGCGTGCACTGCGGCGTCTGCGCCGCTGTTTGCAAAATGGGCGTGAATCCTGCGGAACGACCGGCCGACCCGGAATGCATCCGCTGCGGCGATTGCGCCTCAGCCTGCCCGGCAAAAGCCCTGCGCATGGGGTTTAGCCATGGGCGGCGCGGGGAGGCGTCACCCTGTCTTTACGCGCATGACAGGGCAAAGCGGCCCTCACGGCGAATAAAGCAGTAATATTCTCGCGGACGGCGCCATCACGCGCCGTACCGGAAAGGAACATAAAATGACGACTGTTTACTTTATACGCCACGCGCAATCCGCCGTTACCGTGCGTGACGGCCGGTCGCGGCCGCTCACCGCCAAGGGCATGCGGGACAGCCTGCTGGTGACGGCTTATTTAGAGGATAAAAACATCCACGCGGTTCTGTCCAGCCCCTATAAGCGGGCGGTGGACACGGTGGCCGATTTTGCGCGGAAGAAGGCGCTTCCCATCGCGATGGTGGAGGACTTCCGTGAGCGGATGAGCGACGCGGAGGGCTTGGGTTACATGGAGTTTGCCCACCATATGCAGCGGCAATGGACCGATTTTTCATACGCGCTGCCGGATGGCGAGAGCCTGGCTTCCGTGCAGGACCGCAACATCGCGGCGTTCCGCGGCGTGCTGGCCGGGCATCCCAACCAAAACATCGTCATCGGCACGCACGGCATCGCCCTGTCGACAATCATCCATTATTACGACCATGCCTACGGGTATGAAGATTTTATGGCGATGGTCGACTTGACGCCGTGGATTGTACGGATGGATTTTGACGGCGAGCATTGCGCGGGTATGCAAAAAATAGATTTGCTTCACCCCGTCCCGGAAACGGATTGGAACGCTTGTCAAGTAACCACCGCCGCCTTAGGCGCGCTGAAGGCGTATCGGTTCACCGTGGTGTTTGCCCGGTATCAGGACAAATGGCTGTACTGCCGCGCCAAGGGCAGCCACAACTATGAGACGGCCGGAGGCCATATTGAACCCGGCGAAACTCCGGAAGACGGCGCGAGGCGGGAACTGTATGAAGAGACGGGAGCGGCGCTTTACGATATCGCGCCCGCCTTCGATTACCGGGTGCGCCTGCCCGCCGAGTATTCCAACGGCCGCGTGTTTATCGCCAACATACACGAGTTAGGGCCGCTGCCTGACTTCGAGATGGAAGAGGTGAAGCTGTTTGACACGATTCCCGATCACATGCGCTTCCCCGCCGTTCTGCCGGTGCTGTTTGACACGTTAAGGAAAATGGTAGAAAACGTTTCCTACTAAATATATTACAAAAAGGGGCGGTCTTCATGGCATTGATGCACATTCACTTTTTTTCCGATGTTTTGGGTATGTCCATGGGTATGGATGTCATCCTCCCGCAAAAACCCGCCGATGCGGCCAAAGACACGGTAAACGGCGCGCCGCTCAAGACGCTGTATCTGCTGCACGGCATGTCGGACGACCAAAGCATGTGGCAGCGCAGGACGTCCATCGAGCGGTATGTCGAAGGGCTTCCGCTGGCCGTCGTCATGCCCACCGTTCATCTGGGCTGGTACACAGACATGCACCACGGCCTGAAGTACTGGACGTTCATCTCCCGTGAACTGCCGTCCATCTGCCGTCAATTCTTTCCGCAGTTATCCTGCAAGCGCGAGGACACCTTTGCCGCGGGCCTGTCGATGGGCGGTTACGGCGCGCTGAAATGCGGGATGTTGGCGCCGGATACATTCAGCGCCTGCGCGAGCCTTTCCGGCGCGGCGGACATGGCGCAGCTGGACGCGTTTGAAAACGACAACCCGGTTTTCTTTAACGCCTTTGGCCCGTACGAGGCCATCAAGGGGTCGGATAACGACCTGCTTAGCGTAGCGAAACGGCTGACAGATAAGACCAGACGCCCGCGCGTCTATATGTGGTGCGGCACCGAGGATTTCTTAATTGAGCCGAATCACGCGATGCGCGATTGCCTCACGGAACTGGGCTATGACCTTGTCTATGAGGAAGGCCCGGGCGATCACCAGTGGAAATACTGGGACGAAAAGATTCAGCGCGTGCTGGAATGGCTTGATCTGTCGTAAAAATAACACGTTCCTTGAAAGCTATGACTTTAAAGAAAAGCCCCTCGTGCCCTTCGCGACTTCCGGCAGCAGCAGGGTGATTTGACGGGCAGCCTGAAGGAAAGCGTCGATGCCTCCGCGGTCTTGTTGGAAGGGAAAATGCTGAACAGCAAGCCAACAAAAGAGAGCCTCTCGGCTTGGATTAGCGGTTTAGAGCTTTAAACAGGCGATTATCCCCTCAAGGACTTTGCTTCGAATCTTCGGTGCTTAACGCTTTTGATTACCAAAGCAACGGATATAACGAGGGCGGCGTTTGTACGCCGCCCACCAGATTAATCATCATAATGGCCTTTGCAGGACAGAACTTCAAGGACGCCGCCTTGTATTCGGAACACAAGACGATTGACATCATCAATGCGCTTGCTCCAAAATCCGGTAAACTCGCCTTTCAGCGGCTCCGGCTTACCAATGCCCGAAAAACCGTTGCGTACTGAATCTTGCAGAATCTGGTTGATGCGCTTAACGGTCTTTCTGTCTTGCGACTGCCAATAAACGTAATCTTCCCAAGCTTCTTCAAACCAGACGATTTTCAATCCAACACCTCAACGATGTTGTGCTCAACACCTTTTCCGGCATTGAGGGCGGCGACCCCGCGCCGCAGATGTGCAAGGTTACTATCACTGTAAAATAGGTCGGATTCGGTTGTAACATCAAACGGCAGCCGCTTTTCGCGAAGAACAGCGCGGGCAAACATATTAAACGCAACCGTGGTGTTCATTCCAACATTGGCACAAAAATCATCGAGCTGCCTTTTCACTTCGGAATCCATCCGAACACTAAATGTTGTTTGAGCCATGTATAAGGCCTCCTGTCATGAATTTGGAAAAACCTTCAGATAATATAACCTGATTTGTAATTATTGTAACCTATCAGGTGCGTTTTGTCAAGGAAGTTAGACGGAGAGACAACTCTCCCGGAGAGCGCGCTAAGGAAAGTGACAGGGTCATCAGATCCATTCAACCCACGTCGGAGTTCTCCCTCGGAGAGCCCACGCGGCATCTTTACCAGCGAAAGCGGAAATTGTTAGAGTAGGTCATATACTTGTAAAGTATATGAAGTCCCCGACCGCCGTTGCCACGCTTACCATTTACGTATAGCATACTATATAAGCGCAGACATGACAACCGTGATTTTGCCGCCGCCCCTGCCTGTACGCAGAAAGAGCAGGACACTAAAAAGTGAAATACACGCTAAGGAAATAAATCAGGTAATAAACAAGAAACATAAGCAATCGAAGTCTTGACAGCCAAAACCGCATCCGATAAAATAGCTATGAAACATTTAGGAAACAATTTTCCCCGACTCGCGTCCGGGCTTCATTGACGGCACCAAGGGTGTATCGCGTACGCATGCGGCAGAACATACGGGAGGGCAGAATATGGATAAGAAACTCAGAGTCGGTATCATCGGTACGGGCGGCATATCCCATATGCACGCGGGAGGCTATCGGCAGCATGAAAATGTTGAAATCGCGGCTCTTTGCGATATCAACGAGCAAAGGCTTTACAAAGCCGCGGAAAAATACGGCACGGACAAGACATATACCCATTATAAAGATATGCTGAGTCAGTGTGATTTGGACGCCGTCAGCGTGTGTACCTGGAACTCGGAGCACGCGCCCTGCTCCATCGCGGCGCTGGAAGCCGGTCTGCATGTGCTGTGCGAAAAACCCATGGCCATCAACCAAGCGGAAGCCGAAGCCATGCAACAGGCGGCTGATAAAAGCGGTAAACTGCTGATGATTGGCTTTGTCAGGCGCTTCGGCAACGACTGCCGGGTGCTGAAGGAGTTTTTAAGCGATGGGTCGCTGGGCGATATATATTACGCGAAGACCGCCTATTTGCGGCGCTTTGGCTGCCCCGGCGGCTGGTTCGGCGAAAAGGCGCGCTCGGGCGGCGGCCCGCTGATAGACCTGGGCGTACATGTCATCGACCTGACCCGGTATTTGATGGGGAACCCCGCGCCGCATTCGGTTTACGCGGCCGCCTACAGCAAGCTGCTGGGCAGCAAGCAGGTGAAGGACGCGGGAGGCTGGACATCCGCCACGAAAAGCGATAAGGACATCACCGATGTGGAGGACATGGTAAGCGCCATGGTCCGGTACGAAAACGGCGCGGTCCTGTCGCTGGAGGCGAGCTTTGCCCTCAATATTAAAGAAGACATCGGCTCCATAGAGCTGATGGGTACCAAGGGCGGCGCAAAGCTGGACCCGCAGCTGGAAATTTATACGGACAAAAACGGCTATATGGTGAACGTGGGCTTTGATTGCCCCACCGCCCTCAGCTTTAACGGGCTGTTCGACAATGAAATCGCCCATTTTGTCGATTGCTGTATCAACGGAACACCATGCCTGAGCCCCGCGCAAGACGGTGTTGAGGTGATGCGGATTATCGACGCGGTATACGAATCCGCCCGGACGGGGCATGAAGTGATCCTTCATAAATAATAAAGACAGGAGGCCGTACATCATGAAAATCGGAGTCGTCATGCACAACCTGAAACTGCCGCCCAAGGAGGCGGTTATACGCGCCGCGCAACTGGGGCTGCAAGGCGTACAACCCTATGCCGTAAGAGATTTTGCCCCCGAAAACATGACGGGCGAAAAACAACGGGAATGGCTTGATTTTGTAAAAGACAACGGCATTGCTTTTTCCGCGGTGTGCGGCGACTTTGGCATTCCCTTTACGGAGGACACGCAAGAGGTTCGTACTGTCGTGGAGCGTTCCAAACGCGTCTTGGATATGGCCTTGTGCCTGGAATGCCAAGTGGTGACGACCCATATCGGCTGTGTACCGGAGCACGAATGCGCCCAAAAGGATGTCATGCGCCGCTTCTGCCGGGATTTGGCGGAGTACGCGGACAGCATCGGCGCCTATTTCGCGGTAGAAACGGGCCCGGAAAGCGCCGTGGTTCTGGCGGCGTTTTTAGACAGCCTGGGCGCTCGTGGGCTGCGCGTCAACTTTGACCCGGCAAACCTGGTGATGTGCGTCGCGGACGACCCCGTGCAGGGCGTGTATACGCTAAAGGACTATATTGTACATACCCACGCCAAAGACGGCATACAGAAAACCGCGTCGCCCGTTACCTACGAGGAGGTTCCCTTGGGCCAAGGCGGCGTGGCATGGGGGCCGTATCTTGCCGCCCTGCGGGATGTCGGTTACGACGGGTACTTAACCATAGAACGTGAAACAGGCGGCCGGCCGGAAGAGGATATCGCGTTGGCGGCGGCGTTCTTGCGGGGACTGCTGCCCTAACGACGATAAAAAGGCATACAAAGCGGCCCGGGAGAGGATGATTTTCCGGGCCGCTTTTTTGCCTTGTTTGTGCGCTTGCCCCATCCGGAATAAAAATATTTTAATCACCCTTGACAGCCGGCTAATCGATTCCTATAATACAAAGGAAACGTTTAGGAGACAATTTTACTAAAGCGGCCGAATAATCTGTTTGGTT
>WRFT01000117.1 GCA_009776385.1 Clostridia bacterium | reverse complement strand
GTCGCTTTGTGTCGCCCATCGAATCAACATAATGGTTCGTCCTCACTTACTTAAGGTTATCGCATAAAGATACAGGTATTCTTGCAAGATTTCAAATTTAATTTGCAAGTTTGCGGAATTTACCGTGCAAGCCGCACCTTCCGGTTAGAGAAATACAGCCTGTCAGCCACTGTAGGATGTCATTGACAGGAGGCGGGCGCGCGGCTAAAATTCCACATAGAAACAAAATGATCATGGGAGGCGAGAAAATGGAACGCTATGAATGTCTTTGCGGGTATGTGTATAACGAGGCGGCGGGCATCCCGGATGACGGTATTGCGCCCGGTACGAAATGGGAAGATATCCCCGAGGATTTCATCTGTCCCCTTTGCGGCATGGGGAAAGACGGGTTTACTAAAATGTAAGAAAGGGGCGTCTTCATGCGCGCTGATCAAAGGTTTTTTGTATGCGAGCATTGCGGTAACCTAACGGGTATCATCTTGGATGCGCGGGTACCCCTGCAGTGCTGCGGCGAGCGTATGACGGAGCTTGTGCCCAACACGGTGGAGGCGAGCTTTGAAAAGCATCTGCCGTCTGTCGTTATAAAAGAAGGCATCATGGATGTTCGGGTCGGCAGCGCTCCGCATCCTATGGAGGAAGCGCATCATATTACCTTTATCTTCGTGCAAACACAGCATGGCGGCCAGCGGCGCTGTTTAAGCGCGGGGGAGGAGCCGCACGCGGCGTTCCGTTTTGAAAACGATATACCCCAGGCTGTTTATGCCTATTGCAACCTCCATGGGTTATGGAAAACTGAGATATAAAAAAGACGTACCGGCTTCCCGATACGTCTTTTTGTTTTACCTTTCCGGATCTATTTTGCGGGTTTGGGCGCGGCGGGGATGCCCGCTTCGTTGCGCAGATCCCTCGGCTTATACGGACGATTGCGCAGGCCGTGCAGAACCAGCGCAAGGGCGATAACACCAAAGGACACAAACACGCGGAAGAACTCACCGATAGCCGCGTCGCCAAACACATTGACGCCCACCTTGGGAGCCACGACAAACAATACATGAAACAGAACACAGCCCAGAATGGCCTGGCCGTTCGTGGCGCGTACAATGGTCGCGCCGCCCACCAGTATGGCCGCGCCCGCGTAAAGCCCTATGGATTCATGGGCCGCATAGGTCTGCATGATGCCCAAGCTCTGCAGATATATCAGCTGGCCCCAGCCCGCGAAGATGGTGGAAAGAATGATGGCAATCAACCGTGTACGGTTGACGTTAATGCCGGCGGCGTTGGCCACCGTTTGGCTTTGCCCGACGGCGCGGAACCGCTGGCCCAACCGGGTCCTCATGATGACCACGTTAAACAGTCCCAGCAGCGCGATGCAGATGGCCGTAACCATGGGCACGCGTACCATCATAAACTGTTGAGCAACCACGGGAATCTGATAAACGGCGCAAGCCGCAATAAATATAATGGCGATGGGCAACCTGCGCTTTAGTTTATACGCGATACTCTTATCCTCAACCAGAATGGCATTATCGTCAGGTTGGGCGAGTTTCGACTTTTTAAGAAACGGAATCCGCGACATATCAATCATCGTGATCAGCATAAAAAACAGCACCACACCGGAGGCGATGTACAGCGCATCGCCGAACGGCAGCTTCCATAGGTTATCCAAACCGCCCTTCACCGCGTAAACGCCCTTGTTTAAATCCAAGGTGTTGGAAATGCCCGTCTTACCCCCCAGAATGGTCAGGTCGCGGTTGGCGATGGGTATCAGCTGGCCAAACACGAAAAGGAACAAAACCTGGTACAGCCCGTTGGCGAAATAACCCAAAATCATGGAGCCTATCATTTCCTGGCCCTTCATACGGTTAAGCAGTTTCCCCACCAGATAACCGAAAAAGCCTGCCAGCGGAACCGTCATGGCCGCGGCGGTAGCAATGCCGGAAAAACCCGGAATCTGCCAGTTAAGCGTTAACAGCAACGCGATCTGCGCACCCATCGCGCCAATGGTTATGGCAAAGTTGATGCCCATACCGGCCACAATGGGTAATATGAGCGCCAAAATCAAGAAGGCGTTTCGGCTGATGCGGCTTGCCAGCTCAAAGAAGATGGTGGTCAGCTTCATGGCGGAAAGGGGAATCGCGGCAATGGTTAAAAGGACGAATGTCAGCATCACCGCGTTGTCTCGCAGCCACGTGCCGAAGTGGAACGATTTGCCTGTCTTATTCACGGGAAGCACCTCCTGACGTGGCAAGGGCGTAGAGTATAATGCCGTTGGAGATGATAATGCGGAAGGCCTCGGCCATTCCGCCTCCCGGCACATATTTATTGGCTACCTGTATGCCCAGTGTCAGAAGCCCCTGGAACAAGGTCACGCCGATGATGACATGGGACACCTTCGCCTTTGTCACGCTGGCGCCCCCGATGAGGATGGCGCTGGCCGCGATGAACCCCATTTGCCGCGGCGCCTGATACAACTGCAAGAAACCATAACCCTGCTGGTACACCACAATACCCACCGCGGCGATGACCGTCGAGAGTATGGTGCCTATCATGCGCATCTGGTCCACGTTAATGCCCGCCGCCTCGGCGAAACGGGGGTTGGAGCCCGCGGCAATCATCGCCGTGCCCGTCTTGGAGCGGGAGAAAAGCCACATACCAAAGCAGCACAGCAGGAAAAAGGCCACCATTCCCGTTGGAATGGTCATTTTACCAATCCTAAACGCCATAAAATTGTTTAGTAGCGCCCCATAGGAGGTATTCATGTTATGTGTCGGGCGAAGGCCCGGCCCCAGGGCATAGGTGAGCGCGTTGTTTTTAAAGGGGAACAGCATCCAGCCCACGCATAGCAGGGACACGATGGAGAAACCGACATAGGTGGAAACCGTCATCTCGCTGCCCTTCAGTTTATTAAGCAGCTTACCGTACAAATACCCAACGGGCAGGGCTATCACGCTGCCCAGAATGGCCGAGAACAGAAACGCCGGCCATCCCGTCAGGCCGTACTCAATGCACAGAAGGGTGGATACCAACCCGGCAAGCACCCCCAATGTCATACCCAGGTTTAGCCCGATACCGCATTGTATGGCCGGCAGCATCGCCAATGCCATGACGCCGTACATACCGGCGCGTTTGACGGTAAACCCCAGCATGGAAGGGACCGAGATACCCGCCGCGTCGGCCATGATGCAAAGCACGATGAAAAACGTGAAGATAATCAACCGCGTTATGCCCGCTTTAGCCAATGCCTTTTTTACGGAACTGCCAATGGAAGATTTATTCTCCGCCGCGTCCTGGGTCATACGGCACCACTCCTTTCAGGGGTTATTCCGCTCATAGCCAGCCCGATGTCTGCGTCGTTTGCGTTCGGTTCAAACACGCCCGCTACTTTGCCCCCCGCCACAATGGCGATCCGGTCGCAAATGGAACGCAGTTCCAGCAATTCGGAACTAACCATCACAATGGTCAGCTTCTGCTCGCGGTTGAGCCGCACCAGTGTTTCAAGCACCAAGCGTTTCGCGCCGATGTCGATGCCCCGTGTGGGTTCGGATACGAATAGGAATTTGGGCGTCAGCGCCAGCACGCGGGCGATACATACCTTTTGCTGATTGCCGCCCGACAGCGTACCCACCAGCTGCCCGCTTCCGGTACAACGGATATCCAGGTCATGAATCATCTGTTTGGATAGAGCGCGGATGCCGGAGGTATCCTTTAAGGTGACCGAGCCCTTAATCATGCACTGATAGGCATACATGGCGGCCGCCAGCAGCAGCCCGGCAGCCAGAAAGGCCCACGCGCTGTTGGCAAAAAACAGGAGGATTTTCTCCCCGGGCGTAAGGGTGTCCGCCGCCTTTTCCGATAGGAACACGGATACAACGGGCTCCGCTTCTTCTTCCTCCAAGGCCGCGGCTGCGCCGCCCGAAGGCAGTACGACATCGTCCGCCGAGGAAGCGGTGTCCTCTATGATGATGTCGGCCTCCCCCACGACAGCCGTCGCTTGTTTTTGAAAGGCGATATACGCCTTGACCGCCGCCGACCTGTTAAAGGCAAGCTGGTACCGGGTCAGTCCGAAAAAACCCGCTAAAACCAATACAACCGACAATGCCCACACGGCCGAGCGCAGAACCTTACCCGGGGGAGCGGCCTTGACCCGCGGAAGCAAGCCCTTCAAAAACCGTCTATGAACCTGCATGGCGCTAAAGACGATGTTGTCCTCTATGGACTGATCCAGCAGAAGGCCTACGCCGCGCCTGTCCTCGCTGAGCATGGCCACGCCCTTGGAAAGGGTGGCGCGCACATCGTTTAAAGGCAGCGGTTCCCCAAACAGCTCAACCTGCCCGGAAGCCGGGAAAGTACCCAGAATACCGTTAGGTATGCCGACCTTTCCTTGACCCGCCAACCCGCCGATACCGAATATCTCGCCCTCCCGCACCTCAAAAGACGCGCCTTTGACCATCTCGCCCGGCATTTCCACAAACAAATCGTTTGCCTTCAGGGCAATTTTGCCTGTAAGCGCCTCTTCGCGCGGCGGCAAATCGACAACGCTTTCGCTGCCGGTACGCCCGATCATGAGGGATGCCAGTTCGATAAGGGAGGTCTCTTGCACCTGACGGGTAGCCGCCAGCTTGCCGTCCCGCAGCACGGTAACCGTATCCGCCACAGTCAGCACCTCGTCCAGCCTGTGGGTGATAAAGATGATGGCGATACCGCTTTCAGCGATGGAACGCATGACCTCCATCAGCAGCTTTGCCTCAGACTCGGTAAGCACGGCAGTCGGCTCGTCAAAGACCAGTATCTTAATGCCCGTCTTGTCAATTTCCCGAGCGATTTCTACAAACTGCATATACCCCACGGGCAGGCCCTTCACCAAAGCCAGCTCGTCCAGGCTCTTCATACCCACACTGTCCAAGGCTTTGCGGGCATCCCTGCGCATAGCGGGCATGTCCATCAGCTCCAAGTTGTCGCCCAGCACGGCGCTGACGGGGTTTCGATGGGTGATTTCCCGGTTGAGCTTGATGTTTTCGGTAATGCTAAAGCCGGGGATGAGCATGAACTCCTGATGCACCATGCCGATGCCCTTGGCCATCGCGTCATGGGGTGACATGACAACAACGCTGTTGCCGTCAATGAATACCTCACCCGAAAAGCCGCCGGATTCATGTATAACAGGCATGCCGAACAGGACATTCATCAGCGTCGATTTACCCGCGCCGTTCTCTCCCAACAGGGCATGAATCTCACCCGGCTTGACGGACAAACTCACGTCATGCAGCACTGTGTTCGTGCCGTATCTCTTTGTTATGTTCTTAAATTCCAATACGCATTCAGCACCCAATGCAGCGATCCCCTCTCTCTTGCCGTCTATACGGCACAACCCGCCCGAATGAGAATCATCCGGGCGGGTTTGTCCCAGGACTTACCTGTGCTTATTTTTTGTACTCGTTATAGTCCACATTGCCAATGAGAATCATGATGTAATTGTCAAGAACCGTACCATCGGCAAGCACCCAGTTGGACAGATTGACGGGTGTGCCGGTAACTTCTTCCAGACAATCCTGCATTTTTGCCATGTCGGTGCGCGCGCCGTCTTCTTTAATCCATTCCACCGCGTAAGCGAAGCTGGCTTGAATCATGGCCATGTTCAGGGGGATGGGCCAGGTGGAGAAGCGGCTCAGAGCGTTATTCTCTGCCAGCACTTCGGCGACCTTCGACAGGTAACCGGCAAAATCGCCCCACTCGTCTTCGTTAACCGCAATGCCCATGGATGCCGGATAGCCGTGATACGGGCTGGGGCAGCAGGGCATGGGATACAGGGCGTTCGGCTGATTGAGGATAGCAATTTGCAGCGCTTCCTGCATGCCGCAGTTGGTGCTGAAGAAAGCAACCTTCTTGCCTTCGTACTCACTCATGACGGTGGGTACGTCTTCCAAAATGAACTGCTGGGC
>WRFT01000116.1 GCA_009776385.1 Clostridia bacterium | reverse complement strand
TAAAGGGCTGTGACCTGAATAAAACCATATATATCGTAGAAGATGATGACAGCATCCGCGAGATGATTCAATTATCGTTGACCTATTTCTCGTATGAGGTCGTCGCTTTCAGCTGCGCGGAGGACGCATTGGCGGCTGTTCATACGGCTATCCCGGATATGGTCATCTTCGATATCATGCTGCCGGGCATGAATGGCCTGGACGCCGTCAAATCACTTCGCAACCGTGCTAAAACCCGGGACTTGCCGGTGATTATTCTTACGGCGAAGGATACGGAGTTGGACAAGGTAACCGGGCTGGACAGCGGGGCGGATGATTATATCGCCAAGCCTTTCAGCATTATGGAGCTCAGCGCCCGTATCCGGTCCGTACTCAGGCGCGCGAGCAAAAGCGACGGGTTATCTGCCGGGGACTCGGTTGTGAAAGATTTTCGCATCGACGGAAAGACCCGTGAGATTCAGCTTAACGGTGTTCCCCTTCATTTATCGTTTAAGGAGTACGAATTATTGTGTATGCTTATACATGAGCGCGCGCGTATCGTCCCGCGTGAAGAACTCATCAACGCCATCTGGGGGTATGATTTTATCGGCGAATCCCGGACGCTGGACAATCATATCCGTTCATTGCGGATTAAACTGAATGATGACGCGAATCATCCGAGGTATCTTAAAACATATCGAAACGTCGGATACCGATTCATCGGGGAGTAAGCTGCATGAAAAAAGCGATTTACTTAAGGCTATTGGCAATAACCCTGGCGGCGGTATTTATTTGCGGCCTCATTTCCGCCGTTATTTATGCGGTTTACTCACAAAATCAAACAAAAGAATGGCTGACCAAACTGACCGTTTCGGCAGTTGAAAACTATCATCATGACGCCGATATCGCAGCGCTTGTCAAAGCGGCCGGAGGCAGTCGTATTACGATCATCGCGCCGGACGGCAGCGTGAAGGCCGATTCGGAATTGAGTGAGGGGGAGCCTGGCAATTACTTAAATCATGATGAAGTTCTGTATGCAAAAACCGGCAGTGTGTATATCAACGTCAGAGACAGTGCCGCCTTTGGCAAACGATTCATGTACGCGTCCATTCAAGCGGAAGACGGGAATATTATCAGATTATCGCATGACTATTCGGGCATGCTTCAAAATCTTGCCGTACAGTTTCCCGCTGTTTTAGCCGCCGTACTGTCCGCTTTTATCCTCTCCCTTCTCCTGGCGGGGCGGTTTACCAAAACGGTTACGGCGCCGCTGGAAAAAATGGTTGAAGCGTTATCCGTGCGTGAATACGGGCTGCTCAATGCCTATTCTTCACCTTATTATGAAATTGAGAAAATTATCCAAAGCCTGCAGGAGCTTTTGTGGACGATTAGCCGATCGAACAAGCAGCTTCAAAACGAGCGTGAAAAAATACAAGCCGTCCTGTCTAACATGGCCGAGGGTTTTATTTTGGTTGACGACAAAGAAAACGTCTTGCTTTGCAATAACAGCGCCAGGGCGTTTTTTGCCTGTCACAGCGGGATAAAGCTTGAAAACATCTACCAGATAACCCGAAACCGAATGATTAAAGACGCGCTGCGTTCAGCCATAGAGGAGCGGATATCCACTTCATTTGACATGACGCTTCAAGGTTCCCTTGTGCATGTGTATGTATCACCTTCCAAAACAGCCGATAATGAGTCGGGCGCGATTATTCTCATCATGGATATCAGCGCGGAAAAACTGCTTGAGCAGCAAAAGAGAGATTTTTTCTCCAATGCTTCCCATGAACTAAAGACCCCCATCACCTCCATCTTAGGTTTTTCGGAAATGCTGTGTAAAGACATCGTGCAGGATGAAAAGGAGAAGGCGGAAATCATCAGCCGAATTTCGATGGAAGCCAAAAGGATGTCCGCGCTTATTATCGATATTCTAACAATTTCAGAGCTTGAATCGAACGGGGAACGGGAAGAATACGCGGAAGTTCCCTTCAAACAGATAGTCTTGGAAGCCGCCGCTTCCGTAACGCCTGTCATGGAAGATGCAGGTATTACCATGAACATGGATTTAGAGGACTTTCTGTTCCGCGCGAACAGACGCCGTATGTATGAACTATGCGTTAATCTGATAGAAAACGCGGTAAAATATAATAAACCGGACGGCCGTGTAGATATATCGCTTAAGCTGAAGGGCAAACAAGCGCTGCTCGTTATCAGCGATACCGGCATAGGTATCCCGCCTGAATACCAGTCACGAGTGTTTGAACGCTTCTTCAGGGTAGACTACGGTAGGGATAAGAAGATTGGCGGTACCGGCCTGGGCCTGTCAATCGTCAAGCATATCGTCAGCGTACATGGCGGCCATATTACCCTGCAAAGTAAAAAGGATGAAGGTACGACCATAACGGTTTCACTGCCCGTATAGCCAATAGTATAACCGCGGATTGATATTTCTCCGTATAAAAGGTATGATAAACGCATACGTTATCCACTCGCGGGAGGTGCTATATATGCTTAAAATACAGCCGCTAAAGGGCATGAAGGATTATCTGCCGGATGAGACGGCCCTTCGCGAGTACGCGCTGAACACCATTCATGAGGTTTACCGCCGCCACGGTTTTAGTCGTATTACAACGCCCATGCTGGAAGAAATCGGCAACTTAACAGGCAGCGAGTGCGGGGATAATTTAAACCTCATTTTCAAGGTTTTAAAACGCGGCGATAAGCTGAGCGAAACGCTCGCGTCCGGCCGGACCGAGGCATTGGCGGATATGGGTTTAAGGTATGACTTAACCTTGCCGCTTGCCCGTTTTTATGCCGCTAACCGCCACTTGCTTCCCCTTCCCTTTAAAGTGATCCAGATGGATCGCGCCTTTAGGGCCGAACGCCCGCAGAAGGGGCGTATGCGTGAGTTCATGCAGTGTGATATCGATATCATCGGAGATGACAGCATCCACGCCGAAACAGAACTAATACATGTAACAGCAAAGGCTTTAAGCGCTCTGGGGTTTGAAAACTTCATCGTCTTGGTAAACGATCGCCGTCTGCTTAACGGACTGCTTGTGTCCTTCGGTTTTTCACAAGAATCGCTGCCGGCCCTGTGTTTGGCCATCGATAAGGCCGATAAAATAGGGGTGGAAGGCGTACGGGCGGAGCTTGTGCAGAAAGGCCACAACCATGAGGCGGTTGACGCGTTATGCGAATTTTTGTTCCGTGACAATTTAACACCGGAAAACGCGGCGGACCGACTCGCGGACAAGGCGTCCGCGGAGAGTTTGGTATGTATCATCCGTGATGTTCACGCGCTGGCAGGTGATAAATACCGTGTCGCATACCACCCGTCCCTCGTGAGGGGGCAGGGTTACTATACCGGCGCGGTTTTTGAAATCATATGCCCGTCGTTCTCCGGTTCCATAGCCGGGGGCGGGCGGTACGATGGCATGATTGGCAAGTTCACAGGCCAAGCCATTCCCGCCGTTGGTTTTTCAATCGGCTTTGAACGGGTCTGCGCGCTGTTATCAGAAAAGGGGTTCGCCACTTCCGCGCCCGTTAAAATAGCCGTTTTGTACCGTGAGGAGCATGATTTTGCATACGTTTTAAAGAAGGCTGACGATCTGGCACAGCATCACACGGTCACGGTGTTTCGGCAGGCCAAAAAGCTGAGCAAACAATTAGAAACATTAGAAGCGATGGGGTTTGCCTCCGTAGCCTTTGCGGACCGGGAGGAGATAAAGGTATTAGGGCGGTACAATGCATCAGAAAAAACAACGCCGCCGGCCCATGGCACTGCGTATATAAAATAATATCAATATAAGGAGGTTCACTATGAATAAAGTATCCATCCATCACACGGACCTGCTCGCCTCTCCCATTGTATTGGGGATGATGCGCATCGCATCCATGTCTTTCAAAGACGCGGAGAAACTGGTCGGCACGGCATTGGAGGAAGGCATCAACCATTTCGATCATGCGGATATCTACGGCAGAGGCGCGTGTGAAACGCTGTTCGGGCAAGTGCTGAAAAACCACCCTGACTGGCGCGAAAAGATGATTCTGCAGGATAAGGTTGGCATTGTACCCGGTACCATGTACGATTTTTCCGGCAAACATATCATGGAAGCGGTAGAGGGATGTCTGAAGCGTCTAAACGCGGATTCCTTAGATACCCTGCTGCTGCACAGGCCGGACGCGCTGATGGAACCGGAGGAAATCGCCGAGGCGTTCGATCGTCTGTATGACGCGGGAAAAGTAAAGCATTTCGGCGTCAGTAACCACACACCGGTTCAAATCGAACTGCTCAAAACATGTGTCAAGAGGCCGTTGATAATCAATCAACTGCAATGGAGCATCATGCATACGGGGTTAACGGATAATGGAATTCACATGAACAACCATTCGGATGCGGCCATATGCCGTGACGGATATGCCCTGGACTATGCGCGAATCCACAAAATGACGGTGCAAGCCTGGTCGCCGATGCAATACGGATTCTTCGAAGGCGTTTTCGTCGGCAACAGCCTGTTCCCTGAGCTTAATAAAACGTTGGATGCCATAGCGGAACGTTACGCCATCACACCCTCAGCCGTCGCGGTCGCCTGGCTGCTGCGTCATCCCACCTCCGTTCAGGTCATCATCGGCACTACCAACATACAGCGTGTACAGGCCGCCGTAAAGGCATGCGGCGTAAGGCTGACACGCGAGGAATGGTACGCCCTGTATCAGGCAGCCGGGCATACGCTTCCTTAACAGCGGGGTCGTTCGTTAACCGGGCACCACGCCCGTTCCGTTCAGCATATCCATAATAGCGGTTCCTGCCGCCATCATACCCGCGACGCCCGGTACGAAGGAAACACTCCCCGGCTGCCGTGTGCTTTCTTCCGGCTTGATGGGCCGCTCCGCGGAACAAACAACCTTCACATGCGATATACCGTATTGCTTTTTAAGCTCCCGCCTCATGACGCGCGCGAGGGGACAACCGGATGTTAATGAAAGATCCGCTATCCGCAGCGCGCAGGGATCCAGCCGATTTCCCGCGCCCATCACACTGATAAAGGGCAGGCATGCCTCCCGGGACGCGTTAGCCAGCGCCATTTTCGCCGTAACGGTATCCATGGCGTCTATGATGTAATCGCATGCACTGATATCTGTCAAATGCACATTATGCTTTTGTATCAACAAATCAAAGCACCGTATGACCATGTCCGGACGGATGGACAGCAGCCGCGCCCGCATCGCCTCCGTCTTGCGCATACCAAGCGTGTTGTGTGTCGCAACGATTTGCCGGTTCAGGTTGCTCAATGTGACGCTGTCGCCATCCACCAGTGTCAGCATGCCCACGCAGCCGCGAGCGAGGGCTTCCGCCGCGTGGCCGCCCACGCCGCCAAGCCCAAAGACGGCGGCGTGTTTGTCACGTAACAGCGCCGTCGCTTCAGCGCCTAATAGCATTTGTGTCCTGGAGTCCATTGAGTCCGTATTCATACGTATACGCATCGCTCCGTTGTATTAAATAAGGAAAGGATTAAACAACCGAACAGGTATTATTCTTAATAAGAATAGCACATGTAAAGCGCGGGGGCAATCCGGTGGTGATACAGGGGAGAGTGAGAAGGGGTTAGGGGCTAGGGGTTAGTAATAACGGGGAGGGACGGTTTAACCGCGAAATACACGAAATACACGAAAGATGACGTGACAAGGGCAACGAGTTAATCGGGCTATACAGACACCAAGGTTACGTCTTCGCGAGCCGTGTGAACGGCGTGGCGATCCAGATTTCTACATTTTTTTCATTTTTTAGGCAGATTATTATAACAAGGTAAGGAACGCTGGATCGCCACGCTTCGCTCGCGAAGACGTGCCGAGGGAGGGGTGAGATCTAGGGGTTAGGGGTCAGTGATGACGGGGAGGGACGGTTTAACCGCGAAATACGCGAAATACACGAAAAGGGCGGGAAGGAACCCCGGATTG